>NZ_JABCJL010000013.1:0-139900 GCF_012952265.1 Pseudoalteromonas sp. NEC-BIFX-2020_015 | reverse complement strand
CATAGAGCGTTAAGCTTCTCCCATTCATTGGAATACTGGCGCGCAATACTTGAAACATCCCTTGTCCATTAATAGGTGACCAATCGACTAATATGATGGGGGACTTTTTATTTCCAATTAACTGCGCAGACATATAGTCATAAAAGAAAAGGCGTTCGCTGTGTAAGAGCGTGTTACCGATTAGGCGGTCAGCGCGTTTAATATCATTTTTCTTTGTTGTTTTTGATAGGCTTTTCAAGCCTCTACCTAAATATGTCACAGACACACGTTGATCATGCATGCCAGAGTCAATGAAGGTAAATAACGTGTTTAATCGAGTAGAGTGAATTTCAGGGTAGGCAGCAGCGATATCATTCTGTATTATATTTGTGATCTTCATGGCTCTTGTTTTAAGTTGTTTTTGGCGAAGTAATTTGATCACAATTAGTCATGAAGGTCGATCCCCTTTACTCATCTTTTTTTAATTCATTTCGTGGGGATTCGTCAGTACCCAAACCACCTCAAGATGCGAGTTTCAGTTGGAATTAAAAGCGATTTAGGCAAGGCATTGGTGCGTCAAGCTAAGCTTGATCCATCTTGCAGGGTGCAAGTCCCTGCCGGGCAAGGTCTAACTAACCACCCGATGGCGTATTCACTAAACCATCAAGTGGAAGCCCTCAAGGTGGAGTTATCAGCCCAGTGTTGGCTAATATATATCTGCATTATGCTTTAGATCTCTGGTTTGAAAAGAAAGTAAAGCCGAGGATGCGTGGAAGAGCAATGATGATTCGTTATGCAGATGATTTTGTTTGCGCGTTTCAATTTGCAAATGACGCAGAGCGCTTTTATAAAGTGTTACCCAAGCGATTAAAGAAATTTAATTTAGACGTTGCGCAAGACAAAACATCATTAATGCGATTTAGCAGATTTCATGTTGGTCGAAAACGTCACTTTGTATTTCTAGGGTTTGAGTTTTATTGGGGCACAGATTCAAATGGTAAGCCACGACTTAGGCGACGAACGGCTGCGAAGAAGCAAAAGGCGACGCTGAGTGAATATTATCAATGGATCAAAGCAAGGTATTCATTAAAATTGAAAAACTGGCTACCTCAATTGAGGCGAAAACTGATAGGATTTAGAAATTACTTTGGTTTACCAGACAACAGCCGTAGCTTATCCAAAATATATGACTATGTGCTACATAGTTTATATAAATGGCTGAACAGGCGTAGTGGTCGACGAAGTTATAACTGGAGTAATTTCAAGAAGATGATAGAGTATTTTAACATTGAGAGTATCAAAGTCAGCAAGCGAAGTATCCTTGTTGATTGGTACTAGTGTCGTGTGTTTTACACGAGCGAATATATAACTGAAGAGCCGGATGCGGTAGTTCCGCACGTCCGGATCTGTGTGGGGTCGGCTCAGTAATGGGCCGCTCTACCACGATATTGCAAGTAATAGTGGTTCTATTATTAAAATCAATCCCTTATAAAAGTAAAGCAGTATAAATCGCTTTTAAACCAACCCGTTGGGCGTTTCACAGAGACTTCCTCTCATCGTTGTTCCTTCTTAAAAGGGACGGCCATTCCTACAAAGTAACGCCTTGATATTAAGCCTCTGTGAAACGCTGAATTCTGCATCTTGAGGTGGCTTGGGTATATTAAATAAATGCTAACTGAGTTGATTGTTGTTTTATCAATATCGAACTCGTTTTGAAACAGATTTTTAACACTATGTTTTTTATGAATTTTTAATTTGTATTTTTTACTAAATTTATATTCGGTACTTTCGTCACGTCGACAATATTAGTAATAATTCTTATTTAACAAAAATGGCGAGGATCGGATGAAGCAGTTTTCTTTAGTTGCACAGGCGGTAGGTTTAGGTATTTTGGTTGGGACAACTGGGTTTGCATACGCGGATGATGTAACCAAAATCGATGCGAAGGAACTTGAAAAAATAGAAGTATTGGGCAAACACTACCGGAATATTGGTGCAACGGGATTACCGCTTGCCATTGGTGATACACCACAAGCTATTTCTTTAATTGATGCTGAGTATATCGCATTGTATGACTTAAACTCTGTGGGTGATGCGCTTGAGCACAGTGCGGCAATTCATACTGATCCTTCACCTTCTGGACGTGATCGTTTTGCGTATTCAAGAGGTTTTGCTATGAACCGTTATTTAGTTGACGGTATGGTATCGGCGGGTCGTACCTTTCAAAGTTCATTGCTTGATGCCAGCATGTTTGAGACGGTTGAAGTGATCCGAGGCTCAACGGGTATGCTACAAGAAGTCGGGCAGCCGTCAGGGACTGTTAATCTTATTCAAAAACGCGCACAAGAGAGCTTTTCAGGTTACGTAAATGCTGAGCTAGGTTCTTGGGGGAAGCGTCGAGTAGAAGGTGATGTGACTGGTGCACTGACAAGTGATGGTTCAGTAAAAGCACGTGCGGTTGCGGTCTATGAAAACGCAGATTCGTTTCAAGACCGTGTTAATAGTGCACGTAAAGTGATTTATGGGACAATCAGCGCTGAGCTAACTGATGACTTTTCGGCTTCAGTATTCTGGTCGCAACAAGAAGATGAACTGGATGAATATTCAGGCGGTTTACCATTTAGCTATAACGATGGTTCTGTGTTTCACGGTGACATTGGTCACAATGACAACCCAAGCTGGGTGTATGAAGATGCCAATCAAGATAATGTGATGGTTGAGCTACAATATAGTTTGAATGATGATTGGTCTATTCAGGGGCGCTATCACCGCTCAGATGTTGAGTCAGACGGTATTTATTTTAGTGCAGATTCATTACCCGATGTTGAGTCTGGATTATATTATTCATACTTTAATCACTCTGATCGCGATCATGAAAGTGAGCGTGCTGAACTGAATTTAACAGGTAATTTTACGTTGTTAGCTCGTGAGCACAATGTGACGTTTAGTGTCGCAGATGCTAGCTTTACAGAAGTTGAAACGCGTTCGTTTTCGCAGGGCTCTCCTGATATCAATGCGAATGATCCTAGCAGTAGCGTAAGCATTCCAAAACCTGTATTTTCTGATCCTTCAATCACTAATTCAGAGCAAGAGTCTAAGAACTACCGTATTGCTGCTAATTTAAATGTGGCTGAACCTATTAATATTCTATTAGGTGCAAATTATAAAGATATTGACTCACGTGCAGGCGCTGGCCATGTATTGAGTGATTGGGTCAACAACAGCGATACTAGCCTATACATTGGCGCAACTTATGATGTTACAGAAGCGGTTTCAGTGTATAGCAGCTACACCGACATTTTTGAACTCCAAATGGTATTCGATAAAAATGGTGACTTACTCGATCCAACAGTCGGTAAAAACAAAGAGATAGGGGCACGTTATTCATCGCTCGACGGCAATTTAAATATTGATGTCGCCTTGTTTAAGATTAATCAAGAAAATTTCGCTATTACAGACACGAGTGCAGCAGCAGCCCGTATTTATAAGTCAGTTGATGGCGTAGAGTCGAAAGGCTATGAAATTGAAATCAGTGGTTATATTAATGATCAATGGCGTGCATCAATCGCGTATAGTAATTTAAGCCTGTCAGATAACAATGAAGGCCGTATTTCTAAAATCGTGCCTGATAAGGTGGCTAAGTTTAATACGGATTATGAGTTTGATGGCCTGTTTGCAGGATTAACCCTTGGTGGATTTATTAATTGGACGGGTGAAAGGCATGGCTTTATTGCTAACCCTGATTGGAGCTTTCACTATCCAGAGTTAAGTGCTTATACTGTCATTGGCTTAGTGGCAAACTATGAAGTGACGGATAATCTAAGTGTCAAAGCGAATATTAATAATGCATTTGACAAAGAATATGAAGGTAAGGTTTCATGGTTTAGTAGCAGACCGGGCACGCCTCGTAATTACTCAGTACAGTTAAATTATCGATTCTAATACCGCCATACAGTGACACCTTAAAAAGGAGACATATGCCTCCTTTTTTTGTTAATGATTAACGCAATTATCAGGCTTAAAAAGTCGCGCCGCCGTCAATCGTGAGCACTTGCATGGTGGTGTGTGAAGAAAGCTGTGATGCAACAAAAACAATACTGCGCGCTATTTCATCCGCGGTGGCAATTTTTTGTAATGGGATCCCCAGCTTATACTCTTGGGCAAAGCCAGCAATGACATTATTAGCACCAGATTCATCCTGCCACATGCCCGTTTGCATGAGGGTCAACGTGGAACCAGGAGCTATCACGTTACAGCGTATGCCATAATTTGCAAGCTCTAGGCCCGCAGTGAGCGTTAACTGAGTAACTGCAGCTTTAGATGCGCAATAGGCTGCCATTTTTTGTCTAGGGGTATTCGCCGCATTTGAACCAACCGTGACAATGCTGCCTTGTTGGGTGGTTTTAAAGTGATCATAACAGGCTTTTATAAATAAAAAAACGGCACTGCTATTAATGGTTTGGCATTGTGTCCATTGGGCTATGGAGAGCTGTTCAATGGTCTCGAATTCTAAAACGCCCGCCACATTAATCAAATTATAAGGTGCCAAGCCTTGAGCAACCAATTCACTTAATGTTGCTGCTAATTCCGTTAAATTTGCTAAATCACAGTGCACAGGTTTATATAAACAAGCGGTGTCGCTGAAGTGTTTGTCAAAGCCGATTACTTTGGCCCCCAGTTTTGCGAAATGTTGTGCGGCACTGAGCCCAATCCCTTGACCTACACCCGTTATCCAAATAATTTTGTCTTGGTATTCGGTATTTAATTGTGTATCAAAAGACATGTTTAGGCTCCTGTATAAGGCATTTTACAAGTTCAGATAACGCAAGAGTAGGCTGGTTTGCCCAGCGTATCGCAACGTCAAAAATCTGTGCTTGGATGGCATTGACTTGGCTTGGCTGATACCGTGCTTCATTCACATCAAAGTCAATATTCGCAGGGGTATCACCCAGCAAGTGAATTTGCAACATGATGTCATCAGTGGTGCCTGCACTGAGAATATGGCTATGCGTTTCAATGCCTGCATATTTCGGATTGCTCGAAAACGGTAGTAAATTAATAGTTGGACCAAAGACAGTCAATGATTTTCCTTGCTTCTGTCGGTCGCGTTTTAAAGATTCAACACGGTAGCTTTGCAGCTGCTTTAACGCTTTTATCTGGTGGTTCACTAATGCGGTGATGTCTTGTAATGTCATCTCAGGTGCTAAGTTTAGTGGCAAAGGTAATACATTGCTTTGTACACAGGGCGCAGACAGTTCTGCCATTGACTGGCGGTTCATCATGATCAGGCCAAGTGTGACGTGATAATGCTGAGTTTTGGCAATTAATGCGGTTGCGATCGCGGCTAATAGTATTTCTGAGCTACTTGAATTAATTAGCGACGCTGCTGACTGAATGGTTTGCCACTGAGCACGCGTAAATTGCTGGCTAGTCCGTATATTTGCAGTAGTGACGTCGGCTTTACTGTCACTAAAACTGTGGATTTCGCCTATATCATCAAGCCATTGGTTTAATGTTTCGCGTGCTGAGTCAACTGTTGCTAAATAGGCGGTTTGTTGCTGTGCCTCAAGTAAAGTTTGTTGATCAGAAAAGCGTAAATTTGGCAGTGCTTTATCTTTCATGAGTGCGTTATAGCTGCGACTCAATGCCTGGCTAAAGAGACCAAACCCATAGCCGTCTAACAATAAATGATGCGCTAAGATCATTAAGTAATCTTGAGATTCGCCTCTAAGGAGTTGCAACTGCATTAAAGGTTGTGATGATAAGTCGAATGATTGGCAGAGTTTAGGAGCCATAAATTGCTGAGCATATTCAGCAATGTGTTCAATATCATGTTCAAGTTGAATGATCTCGATAACAGGGGTGTTATGTGCTGGTTGTAGCGAGGGTGTGTAATCCGCATCATGGGGAAAGCGACAACTTAAGGTATTACTGGCTTGCCAAACATGATTGAAAGCATGTTGCAGCGTAGTTGCTGCAACTTTACCTTTGAACACCATACATTCAGCAACATTAAATAACTCACCTCGGCCACTAATGGTGTGGAGTAGCCACATGGCATGCTGAGATGTCGTCAGTGGTAGAGGTTTTGCTATTGTATGGGTCATTAGTCGTCCTTGCGCTCTTCCAGTAATTCAACCCACGCAGAGAGGGTTGGAATTTGCGCTAGCTCGATGAAATTAGTCTCAATACCTTGTTGTTGCCACAGCGCAATAAGGTTCATTACTTGCACTGAATCTAACCCATAATCAATAAGGCTTTCAAATTCATCAAATTCGTCTGGTTCACAGTCAATAAGTGGCAGAATGTGTGCTTTAAGCCCGTCAAGAGAGGTTAAGTCTAATGTTTCTTCACCTAATACTTGCGCAGTATTGACGACTTTTCCGCAGCGCTGTGCAACGAAATTCAGCGCCATTTGATGTTCATCATAACTAAAGTCAGCAACGGCATCGGCTATGACAAATGGCTTAATATCACGCATAAAGGCATCAACGGCGGTGGTCATCACACCAATATGCGCATAAATGCCGACGATGAGTAATTGGTCGCGGTTTGAGTTTGTTAAGCGTTCTTCAAAGTCACACTTTTGAAAAGCACTGTAACGCCACTTGGTTAAAATAATGTCTTTGTCAGTGGGGGCAAGTGCATCAATCACAGGTTGTTGTGTTGGATCTTGTAGACCATCCCCCCACATGTCACGAAGTAATCCGCGCTCCTGAGTACCTTGCTTAATAGGCTGTGCAGTGTAATAAATAGGAATGTCGTGCTCATAGCAATAGTGTTTTAATGCTTGAATATTGGCGATAACGGCATCGATAAGCGGGTTGTTTTCACCATAAAAGTTAATGAAATAATGCTGCATATCATGGATAAGTAACGCAGCTCGCTGTGGATCAACTTGCCAATCAACGCGGTTGTCTGGCAGTTGTGCTTCTCGTGGTAATGGGTAGTGACTTAACTTTGGAATACTCATAATTAATCTTATTGTTGTTCAAATGTAGCACGCAGTGCTTTCTTATTGACTTTACCTACTGCGGTTAAAGGCAGTGCTGCAACGAATTGGAATTTATCCGGTACTTTAAAATCAGCAATACCTAATTGGCGTAAGTATTTTCGCAATACTAAGGCAGATAATTTAGTTGGTGGGTTTTCTTGCAGCACGATAAATGCGCAGCTTTTCTCGCCGAGAGTGCTGTCTGGCATCGATACTATTGCCACATGTGCAATGTCGTTATGGCCTAGGAGTAAGTTTTCTACCTCTTCGGCGGCAATTTTTTCGCCACCGCGATTTATTTGATCTTTGTCTCTACCTTCAACAATTAAATGACCTGATGGCAGCTGTTTAACCAGATCGCCTGAACTATAAAACCCTTCATCATCAAAGGCGTCAGCATTATGAAGCGGAGATTTATAGTATCCTCTAAAAGTGTATGGGCCGCGTGTAAGCAGTCTTCCTACAGTGCCTTGTGGCACGTCATTTCCTTGTTTATCAACAATTTTAATTTCGTCATCAGGGCTAATGGGTTTCCCTTGGGTGTTGATCACAGACCAGATGTCATCATCATGACGAGTGTAATTAACCAGGCCTTCAGCCATACCGAATACTTGCTGTAACTGACAACCTAAAATAGGTTCGACTTGCTCAGCAACTTTAATACTCAGCTTTGCGCCACCGACTTGGATGAGTTTTAGACTGGTTAAGTCATACCCTGCTTGCGCCGCGTGACTCAGCCATAGTTGCAACGCTGGCGGCACTAACGCGGTATGGGTAATTTGGTAGTGCTCGATTAATGAAAAGCAGCTAGTTGGGCTTGGATCTGGTGCAAGTACCACACTTCCTCCAGCATGGAATACGCCAAGTGCACCGGGAGAGCTTAGCGGAAAATTATGCGGTGCGGGTAAGGCACATAAATAGCGCGTTTCACCATCAAGTTGGCATATCTCAGCACTGGCAACCACACTGTATAGGTAGTCATTGTGAGTACGTGGTATCAACTTAGGAGTGCCGGTACTGCCTCCTGATAGTTGAAAAAAAGCAACGGCACTGGCATCTAAATGAGTAGGAGTGAATTTCATAGGTTGTTGGTAAGCCTGCTTTAACTCACTGTTACCTTTATGATGATCAAGTAATAAGGTGGTTAAACAGCTAAAACGTTCACTTAGCCGATCACTAAATTGATTATCTAAAAATAAAGCATGTGATGACGATGCGATTAATAACTTTGGTTGTAAAATTTCGCAATAGCTATTCAACTCAGTTTGCTGATGGTTAAATAAGGCACATACTGGTGCAACACCTAATTTTAATAAAGCAAAGAAACTAATATAATATTCAATACAATTAGGTAATTGGATCAGAGCAGTATCACCAGCAGATAACCCTTTTTGCTGTAAGTAGGCGGCTAAATTGTCGCTATAACTAGCCAGTTCTCCATAGCTAATAGACCGACTGCCATCAGCGACAGCAATGCCTTGTGAATTGGTCTGCAGTTGTTCATCAAGTAGGCTGGTAAGCGGCTTATCTTGCCAATACCCTTTACGACGATAACGAGCAGCTAGATCGTCAGGCCAAGGAGTGTATTCAATTGTCATAATGGTAACTTTTTTGAAGAGAATAATAAGATTGCTGAATGCCTAATGCGTTCAGCATAGTGTTTAGTTTTGCTTCGGTTTCTTGCCATTCTAAATGTGGTTCAGAGGCCGCAACGATCCCTGCCCCTGCAAAAAGTCTTGCTGTGTTCTTTTGTATTTGGGCGCAGCGGATAACAACGACCCATTCACCATTACCATATTTATCACACCACCCGATAATGCCTGAAAAATAGCCTCGGCTTTGCCCTTCAAGGGCTGCTATTTGTGGATAAGCCTGAGTTGTTGGCTTTCCACAAAGTGCGGGAGTAGGATGTAGTTGATTCGCAATTGATAATACGTGAGTATTGGCGTCATGCAGCGTGCCCGTTAGCTCTGTTGATAAATGCCACATGGTGGCAGTGCTAAGTAAAGAAGGCGTGAGGGGGGTGTGTAAGGTATTGCAAAAGGGAGTCAAAACTTGCTCCATGTCTTCAATAACAACACTGTGCTCAAAGCGATCTTTATTTGAGGCCAATAATATTTGTTGGCGTATTAGCTCCTCATTAGGACAGCTATGGCGCGCAATTGAACCAGCCAGCGGGTTGCTTAGTACTTGGTGATCGTTTTTATACAGTAGGAGTTCAGGGCTAACCCCCATTAACACACATTCGTCTGATACTGGAAACGAAAAATGATAACCGCTTTGGCTTTGTTGTAATAAATCATGAAGTAACTGCTCTTTATTAATGGCTTCTTTAAAGCATAAATCGACTTGTTTACTTAATACTATTTTTTCAAGCTGCTCAGTATTAAACAAAGTTTTTGCATGTATTACTGCATGTTCAAACTGTTGTTTGGATTGTAAATAACGCAGTGATTGCAAATGATTTTGGGGATCTTTATAAACACTCAATTCGGCGTTTAGACAAGCCGTAAAAGCCCCTTTATCCCAACGAGTAACCTGCCTAGGAATAATAAACTGTGCCTGCTCTGATTTACAAAAAGGCAATACCCCAAAAGCAAGCGTATCATCACTATAAGTGGCTAGTTTTTGACGAAGTGAGTCAACTAACTCAGCGGTATCATCGATTTTAATACTGAATTTATCAGCAATACCTTGGCTGGCTAAACAGTATTTGGAAGAGACAAATAAACAATCATACTGACTTTGAAAGTTTAAAGTCGAGCGTGAGTTAGCACTGTCAAAGGCATGTGTTGCGTACATAAAAGCTCCTTACTCGCTGTTTGCGTGATAGCTAAGAAATAAATCCATACTGAGGTTATTAACGTTTTCTCCAAGACGAAAAGTGTTGGCAAAGATTTAGTCCTCAGCGCCTGTTTAAAGCGTAATGATCAATATGGTGAGACAGTTTAGGGCAATCATTACAATAGTGTTTGGCTGGAAGCTCATGTAACAAGCAGCATTCGTTGCGTAGTTGATAGGAGTCATTATGACTGTTGATGATAATAGGTTTTTTATAAAGAGGGTTTATCCTATCGCCAAGCTTTGATTGCGTTAGCAAAGTTGATTTATCATTCTTTAAGCGCGTATTTGGCCCTATGGCTGATTCTATTGTGGTTAAGAAATGCTTGATCCGAAAGGCACAATTACTCCATAACACTTTAGGCGCTATAGAAAAATGTTTGTGCAACCAAAGGTGTAGGGGGGCGAAGTGATCAAATATTAGCTCTTCATAGCGATCAAAGGTTTCAGTTTTTGGGCGTAGGTTTCCCTGATGCAGTAATTGTAACTGTTGTAATTGGGGATCCCAGTAAACTGCCTCCAGTGCTAGCGGGAGGGGGCGTGCTAATACGCTATGAGAGGCTAATATACTGGGTAAAACTCGTAGGGTGTAATGCATATGCCAAATTGATGCTTGTGCTCTTGGCTTTGTCACGTTTTGCGCCAAGGTAAAGTTCTGTATCGAAGACATAAGCCCATTTGGGTCTTGCATAAAATTATCAAGTGTTGGATTCTTTGTAGTGGTAACTAATGTTACGCCCTGAGCATAAGGTTTAAATGGCCCAGAAAAATATGACTCTAGTACAGGTAGCATAAGTCTCACTGTGAATAGCAAAAAGTGTGTTTTTCCTTCAATGTTGTAATGACGAGGTAAAGGCTAATTTTTTTAGTTTTTTATCGTCCTGTTACTATATAAATTAAATTTAGGAACGACAGTGCTAGGGGATTTAATTAAGAAAACACGAGGGCGCTTTATTGCGACGGCGTTAAGTAGCGTATTATTTGGTTTAATGAGTGTGTCTTTGGTCGCGCTTATAAACGAGATAATTAATGGTAACGCACAGCAGCGAAGCACGCAGTTTATCTATTTTGCGGTCTTAGCGAGTGGTGGAGTGATCTTACAGTTAATTTCCAAATTAGTGTCTGAGCAGTTAAGTGAGCAAAGTCAATCGGTTATTCGCCAACAAGTTGCAGAGCAGGTCATAGGCGCTAAGTTGTCTAATTTAGAGCAGCTAGGAGCTGCAAAAATTAAATCCTGTTTAACCGAGCATAGCTTAAATGTGGCTAGCTTTTTTCAAAGCTTACCCAATATATTAACTAACGCCGTAATTGTAATTGGTGCATTGGTTTATATGGCATGGCTTGATTGGCGAGTGTTTATATTTGCATTACTAACTCTGTTTTTAGGCTCGTTAGGTTATAGCCTCGCTAATGTAAAAGCATTTAAAAAAGTAACCGAGGCTGCCTCTTTACAGGATCAGCTATTTAGTCATTTTGATGCAATAACGGCGGGTGCGAAAGAACTTAAGTTGAATAAAGCTAAGCGCACCTTGTTTAAAAACCAAATTTTAGGCCAAGCAATTACATTACTTAGAGAGCGTCGTTTGCAAGGTGCGACAATTTATCATATAGCCTCATCATGGGGTGGGTTTATGATATTTTCGTTTATTGGTGGTGCATTGTTTTATCTCAGTCAAACAACGGATATTAATAGTGCAAAAACAATGTCGGGCTTTGCGTTGTTATTCTTGTATATGTTAACGCCTTTAGAAGTTATGTTAGATGCGATCCCGCGAGCAGCATCAGCTAAAGCGTCTGCAAACTCAATATTAAAATTAACAACGAAGTTAGATCAAGTTACTGAGACGGAAAATCTTCCTTTAACTCACTTTTCTAACTTAACAATACAATCTCTCAGTCATCGTTATTACCATGAACAAAGTGATGAAGTGTTTTCTTTATCACCTGTCGATCTAACCATAAACCAAGGGGAGTTGATTTATTTAGTGGGCGGAAATGGCAGTGGAAAAACGACATTCGCCAAAGTATTGTGTGGATTATATGAAGCAGATCAAGGCAATATAATTGTTGATGGAAAGCACGTATCAATAAACGAACTAGATAACTACCGCCAATTATTTAGCACTATTTTTAGTGATTATCATTTATTTGACCAGCTTTTAGAGAACAACGCACATGCATTGGAAGCTCAAGGTAATCAATTAATTAGAAAACTCAATTTACATCATAAAGTGCAAATAAAAGATGGAGCCTTCACCACGCAAAAACTGTCACAGGGGCAGCGTAAACGTCTTGCTTTAGTTGCTGCTTATTTAGAGGATCGCCCATTTTATTTATTTGACGAATGGGCTGCCGATCAAGACCCCGTTTTTAAAGATGTTTTTTATACAGAGTTGTTACCAGAGCTAATTGCCAATGGTAAAACAGTGTTTGTGATCACCCATGATGATAAATATTTTCACCTCGCTGATAGGTTATTACGGATGGAAAATGGATGTTTAACGCAGATTAACAACATGGAAGAACATATACCCAAGCCACCTCAAGATACAGTTTCAGTTGGCGTTAAAAGCGATTCAGGCAAGGCATTGATTGCAAATAATGGTTGTTCCCTTGTTAAAATCAATAACGCAGTATAAATCGCTTTTAAACTAACCCGTTGGGCGTTTCACAGGCGCTTACTCTCATCGTTGTTACTTCTTAAAAGGGACTGCCATTATTGTAAAGTAATGCCTTGATATTAAACACCTGTGAAACGCTGAAGTCTGCATCTTGAGGTGGTCTGGGTATAACACGTTACTTGCAGTTAGCGAGGCGTTTTAAATTCGCACTCCGTGAGTACAACAGTATTATTACATTGATAAAATACGGTTACGCAAGTGCCTTGAGGCACTTGCTCTGAGAGTGTTTTCGTTATTTTAAATTGTAGCTGTTGCTCATTAAAAGCAATAAGCTTGGCGGCTTCAAAACCAAAAAACTGCTTTACGCTTGGATATAAGGCTTTAAAAATACTTTCTTTAGCTGAAAAAACAATCGTTAGTGGGTGCGATATTTGCTCAGCCAGTTGCTTAAATTGTGAGTATTCCTCTGGATGCAAAATTTGCTTTTGTAGTTCTTGTTCTTGTTTGTCACTCATCAATTGCTCTATATCAATGCCTATTCCAGCAATATCCGCACGGTGGCATGCCATCGCCATGGCGATTCCTTGCGTGTGAGTAATGCTGCCAATAATATTATCTGGCCATATTGGCGCGCGATCATTACCTGAAAGAATATCGCAAGGGTGAATATTGAGTGAACTGAGTACCTGTTTTGCACAAAAACGGCCTGCCAAATATTCAGCTTTTCGTTTTGCTACTGCTTTTTGTAATTGTGGCGGTGAAAAAATCTGATAACGAAAAAAGTCATTTTCAACAAGAAAATTATTATCAAACTCATAGCAAAAAGCGTTGTAGGGAAGTTGGGGAGGAAGCTGAGTATAAAGGGAAAATTCCATGAGTGATTTACACTTATCCTTAGAGTAAAATTAACATCTTGATAATACGTTAAAAATATAATAAATACAGTAAACGCCACGACTTAATTGTTACCTTTTAGCATATTAGCAGTAGACGAGCATCACTCATAACGTTAACTTGGAGATGCATTTTTAATCGTAAAGAAAAAGGAATATATATGATTGGTTATACAATGTTTGGCACGAATAATTTTGCCAAAGCGGTGGTGTTTTATGATGAGTTACTCGCTTTATTAGGAGCGACACGTTTTTTAGAGACCGATAATTTTGTCGCGTGGAGCAGTGGTGCAGATAAGGCTGGTTTTTCAATAACAAAACCTTATGATGGACAGTCTGCAACAGTGGGCAATGGTACGATGATCGCGTTAGCTGTAGAGAACCCAGATCAGGTTGACGCATTTTATGCCAAAGCAATTGCATTAGGTGCAACAGATGAAGGCGCACCTGGTCCGCGTGAAATGCCTGGATTTTATGCGGGCTATTTCCGTGATTTAGACGGCAATAAACTCAATGTATTTTGTTTTATTCAAACAGCTTAAATTTTTATACTCAAGGATTGAAGATGAGAAGATCAGCAGCGCTGTGGTTAGCATTAGTTTTTGCTATGCCTGCTGGCGCGCAAACACACGGTTCTAACAAGGATGATAAGATTGCGGTGAGCTTATCGTATGATGATGCCTTAGCGAGCCAACTTGATAACGCAATACCTGCGCTTAATAAGCTTGGTTTTAAGGCGTCGTTTTATATCTTGCCCGATGCGCAAACGATGCAATTACGCATGAATGAGTGGAAAGCTGTTGCCAAACAAGGCCATGAGCTAGGTAATCATAGCTTATATCATCCATGCAGTGGCTCAAAACCTTACCGTGAATGGGTCAGTGATGAACATGATTTAGATCGCTACACCCGTGCACGTGCAATACGTGAGGTGCTTAGCGCGAATGTATTTTTACATGCAATAGATGGTAAAACGCAGCGTACATTCACACCGCCTTGCTTTGATACACAAGCAGCAGGTGAAGACTTTATAGAGCCGCTTAAGGCGCATTTTATCGCAATTAAAGGGGTTGATGATAATGGCCGCTCAGTTTTATGGGCTCCATCGAATGTTACAGGGCAACAGCTCATTGATTATGTACGCAATGTCTCAAGCCAAGTGCAACTTATAAACATTATTTTTCATGGTGTTGGTGGGGATCATTTAAGTGTATCGGTTGATGCGCATGCACAGTTACTGGATTATTTAGCAGCTAATACAAATAAGTATGACGTTGACTCATACATTAATATTATGCAAAAGCAGGCGAAGGAATAAGCTGTGTTTATAGGTGAAATGGCAAAGCGCTCAGGTGTTTCGGTCAAAGCGATTAGACACTATGAAAACATTGGACTGCTAACAGATATAACACGCCAAGGCAGCTACCGTATTTATGATAACGCTGATGTCGAGTTTGTCACCCTTATTAAGCGCGCGCAGTTATTGGGTTTAAGTTTAGCGCAACTAAAAAGTTTAAAAGTCACTCGTCATGACTTAGATTGGCCAGCTGTTGTGGAATTACTCGAAGCAAAAAAGCAGCAAGTATTGGATGATATAGCTGCACTTGAGCAACAAAAAAAATTGCTAGATTATTATCATCAAGACATAAAAATATGCTTAGATAAGCTTGACTCTGCCCTTTAGGGGAGGGTGTATGCTGCTGCTTTTAAAGGAGTAGTTAGTATGAAAAAAAATATATTAGTGATTGATGCAAATCCAAAAAGTAGCAGTTTTTGTGATGCATTGGCAAAAGCATATGTAGCGGCAAGTCATAGTGAAGTACAATACCTGTCTCTCAGTACTATGCAATTTAACCCTGACTTAAGCAATGGTTATGACAGCGAACAGCCATTAGAGCCTGGTTTAGTCGAATTTCAAGCAAAGTTACAATGGGCTGAGCATATTGTATTGTTTATCCCTGTTTGGTGGGGCGGTTTACCTGCAAAATTTAAAGGGTTGATTGACCGTACTTTCCTACCTGGTTTTGCATTTAAATATCAGCCTAATAAAACCATTCCCGATAAACTATTAAAAGGCCGCACAGCTGAAGTTGTGTTAACCCTTGACACTCCCGCTTGGTATTATCGTTTCGTCCAAGGTGCTCCAGTGACTAAGCAGCTAAAACACACTATTTTAGGCTTTTCTGGCATTAAAGTTATCTCAACTGCATATTTCGGTCCAATTATCAGTTCAACGCCAGAGCTGCGGGTTGAGTGGTTAAACCAAGCCGCAAAACTGGCAAGAAAATAAAACTACTAGGGCGTGTTGACCTTTCGTGATTGATTTTGCAGCAGTCTATTTGGTATTTAGGCAAGGCAGAGCCTATGTGGTGTGGTTGCTCCCCATAAATAGGCGATAACGCAGTATAAATGCCAAACATGCGCTGCCCAAAGGGTTCTTCCTAGGGGCGATTAACTCTTTGTTGCCTACACGGATGTAGGTAAGGGGCGTGAGCAGGACGCGGAAGCTTTGCTCGATTTTTACTTAGCCCACTAGGTTACAAATCTCGCGCCGCGATTAAATAGCCCCTAGATTGAACAAATTTCAATCCACAAAGGTCAACACGCCCTAAGCAACTGGTTAATTGTAGGAATTAAAAAATCATGTTTGACTAAACAAACATGGCTTTTATAATTACCGCTTACCGCTTACCGCTTACCGCTTACCGCTTACCGCTTACCGCTTACCGCTTACCGCTTACCGCTTACCGCTGTTAATAATCAAACTTATGTAAGGTAAAAAGACTTTGCACTCGTTGCCAAGTTTTACCAGGTTTACCGGTGCCAATAAGTGTGTCATTAATTTTTATCACAGGCCCGACCTCTTTAGTTGCACTGGTGATCCATACTTCATCAGCATCAAGAAGTTCTTCTTTGCTGATCCTGCGCTCGTGTACTTTAAGCTCACTGTGTGAGTGAAGAATATTGATAATCAACCAGCGGGTGATCCCTGGCAAAATCTGATTATCTAACGGTGGCGTACTTATTACGCCATCTTTAACAATAAACACATTACTTGAGCTGGCTTCGGTAAGTTCACCAAGACCATTATATAAAATAGTTTCTTTATTGCCGGCCGCCGCGCCATGTTGGTAATGTATTACGTTACCCAATAATGCGGTTGATTTTATATGGCATCGTTGCCATCGCTTGTCTTGCTCAAGTGAAACCGTGTATGTTGTGGCTGACTCTATAATGCTTACAGGTTGTTCGGGTATCTCAAACGCATAAGCGAATACAGTGGGTGTAATACCAGTAGGGTATGCATGAGCTCGTTTTGTATCAGCACCGCGACTAACATGCAGGTAAATACCAAAGTTTTTACCTTGGTTTTTGTTACATAGCTGATCGCAAATTATACGCCATGTATCTGGCGTATAATTAAGCACAATTTCCAGTTCATTTAAACCATTGTTCATACGCTCTATGTGTGCGGTAAAGCCAAGCATGTCACCATTGTAAGCTGGGATCACTTCGTAAATACCATCACCAAATAAAAAGCCTCTATCCATAGGCGAGATTTTGGCGTGCTCAGCATCCATATAATCGCCATTTAAATACACCGTACTCATTGTAAATCCTCATTCTGATTGGCAACACCGCTAAGCTGACGTAGTCTTGCGATGAGTTGTTGGCCATGCGTGGCATGTAAGCCATCTTCGGTTAATTCATTTTGCTGGGTAACACCATCTACACTGCCACGTTCACTTAAGTACTGTAAAATACCCAGCGTATTAATATTGGCGAGTAAGTCTTGGTTGTGCCAACGACTTAAAAAAGCGATCAGGCCATAAGCAGCCCAATTAGATACATCGGCTAGCAGCAGTTCATCGCAGCAAGTAAGGCTAGGCGTAATACTTAGCTCAGACATATATTGTGATAAGTTGCCCATACCTATTTCGTTGCCACCATCGCCAATGGCTACAGTTGGGCAGGGGGCTTGGCTCACAAAAAAATCAAAACAACCACAATCTGCAGATATATCAATGCCGCGCATATTGTAATACTTATTACCATGGCATAGCCCTGGTCGCTCTATTGACAATACACAATCTGGTTTTAAATCAGCCAGTGCCGTTTTGCTAAAGGCCATAGCATCAACAAAGTTATTAAGGGGGAGTTCAAAACAATTAAAGTCATTTTTTAAGGCGGTGTAAAGGGGGTTTCCACATACTAGAATCGGCTGTTTACCAAGTGCTATTAATGCGTTATATAAAGCAATTGCCCCCACAGGGCCATCAGTTTCAAAGGTTTGCTTAACAGCAAAGCCAGTGCCAATTAGCACCGTTTGTTTTGCGTTAAATAATGACTTTGCAGCGCGTAAATAAGTGCCGGTAAGTTGGTGCGCATACAGGCTTTGCATGCCACGCAGATTCTGTTCAATCATCATGTTCTCAATGGTATGACTTAGCTGCTCATCACTTACTAAGTTTGGCATAGTGCTTTGATCTCTTGAATAAGAATTATGCCAGCTGCGTTATCGCCATGCACACATAGACTATCAGCATGTAAAGGGAGTTTTTTACCAGACTGTGTTGTTACACAACCTGTAGCGAGCAGTTGTTTGACCTGCGAAATTAATGCCGGTTTATCATGCACGCTGCCGGCAACTTTTCGTGAAACGAGAAGTCCATCGTCGGTGTATTGGCGATCAGCAAAGGCTTCTAAAATTAATGTTAAGTGGTACTTTTTTGCCAGTTGCTGATGGCTTTTTGCATTCGCAGTGGCAAGTAGCATCAGCTTTAATGGACTTGGATAGCTGGCAATGGCTTGCATGACGGTGGTTAATATTGTTTCATCGGTCATCATGTCATTATAAAGCGCACCATGTGGCTTCACATAGCTAAGTGCTAGCCCTTGCACTTTAGCCATACCTTCAATTGCGGCAATTTGGTAGTGTAGGCAATTAGTCAGCTCTTGCGGTGTTAATGCCATTGAACGCCGACCAAACCCTTGCTTATCAGGGTAACTAGGGTGGGCACCAATAGTTACAGTGTGCTGTTTAGCAAGCGCTAAAGTATACGCCAAAACATCGCTGTCACCGCCATGAAAGCCACAAGCAATGTTTGCCATATCTATATGCGGCATAACAGCTTCATCGAGGCCCATCTTCCATGCTCCATAGCTTTCACCTAAATCACAATTAAGCTTCATGTTTGTTTCCGTTTAAAATGCAGATATATGAGCGTTTTGAATATCAGTGATCAGCATATGACCAGGACTATGCGTTATGCAAAAATCAGGTGCGGCATTGGCAATTGCAACTTGAGGTGTAACACCACAGGCCCAAAATACAGGTACTTCACCGTCTTTTATTGTTACCGATTCACCAAAGTTTGGGCGGTTAATATCTTTTATACCGATAGTCGCCGGATCGCCAAAATGCACAGGAGCACCATGCACATCCGGAAAACGACTACAAATTTGAATCGCGCGTATGGCATCAGCAGGCTTCATTGGTCGCATGCTCACAACCATATTTGCCTGAAAAATACCTGCACTTTCACAGGGAATATTAGTCATATACATAGGCACATTTTTGTGTTCTGTAATATTGCGAATTTCAATACCAGCTGCTTGCAGCGACTCTTCAAAAGAGAACGAGCAGCCAATTAAAAAAGTTACTAAATCATCGCGCCAATGCTCTTTTATATTAGTGACTTCTTCAATCAATTGGCCTTGTTTAAAAATCCGATAACGTGGTAAGTCTGTGCGAATATCTAAATCATGCGCAACATTTGGGATCGTGATAGCACCAGGAGCGCTACTACTAGCAACAATCGGGCAAGCTTTTTTGTTTGCTTGGCAAAATTGTAAAAAATCAAAAGCATACTGCTTGGGCAAGATCACTAAGTTAGCTTGTACAAAGCCTGGTACAAAGCCTGATGTGTGGCCTGTGTAATCTTCATTACGGATCATATTCCTGATGGCGTAAGGCGTAGTGAGCGAAGCATTATGTTGCATAGTATCCTCTTAAGCGTAAATTTAGTGGTTATTTTCACTAATTGTCACAGGTAGCACACCTTGCGCAGGTGCTTTGCCTACAAGCACTTTTGCAAGCGCAGTGAAAGCAGGGCCTGATACTTTAATGTTATTATCTACATCTATGTTATACGCATAAGTAGCTAAAATTGCATCACTAAATTGGCCAAACTTCGCAATATCATAAGGCGCTCTAAGGCTAATAAAAATAGTCTTTTTATTAGCCTGTTGCGCTTGCTTAAGAAGGCTCTCAAGCGCCGCGCTTTGCGCTGACTTAGCAATTGCAAATGCTGGATTATCAGCAAGGTCATCCATACCGCCAATTTCTACCGCGCTTTGATTTGGAAACGCATTACCAGCAATAATAATATCAGCTTCAGTTATGGCTTTTAATGTAGTTGCTGGCTCATACCCTTGTAAGCTGGTACAGCTGAACGAAACAATATGTTGGGTCTGTGCAGCAATTGCTTGTTGAAGTGCAATGCACTTACGCGTATCGGGCATTATGATATGTACTTTGCTATTAGCTGTAAGCTTAATCGGTAAAGTATTGTTATCATTTTTAACTTCAGTAATTGCCGCAAGCGCAAGCTCGGCTTCGACCTTTCGATGACTAGCATTACCTAAAATATGGTGTGCTTTTTGTGTTGCGAGTGATTCATTCAGCTCGGTAGTAAGTTTAAATTTATTTTTTAAATTAATGATACGTTGAGCTGATATATCTATCTCTTTGGCATTTAAGTTACCTTTTTCAACCTCGCTGACTAATCGCGTTATTAACGTATCAAGTACGATTAAATCCTTTGGGCTACGGATTTCAATCGGCATTAAAGCAATATCAACACCGGCTGCAAAGGTGTTTACAACGGCTTCGATAGGCTCAAAAAAGTGGCTAATACCGGCCATGTCAAGCGCATCAGTGATCACTACACCTTGGTAACCTAACTCATCACGTAATAATTCGGTGATTATTTTACGCGACATAGTGGCTGGTTTGATCATAGTTTTGCCATCTTTACTAACAAATGTACTGCTATCAAGCGCTGGGTACTGGATATGCGCTGTCATGATCATACCGGGGTTCTGATCTTTAATAATTTGTTGAAATGGCGGTAAATCTTGCTGCCAAATCGTTTTTTTATCATGCATTACTTTTGGTAAACCAGTGTGGCTATCAACACTGGTATCGCCATGCCCCGGAAAATGTTTTAGTGAAGTAATAACGCCATTACCTTCAAAACCTGCGACTTGGGCTGCACCTAAAATACTCACTAATGCAGGGTCTTCACCGTATGAGCGTACATTGATCACCGGGTTATCAGGGTTCATATTTACATCAACTGTTGGTGCGTAATTAACATTAACTCCCACCGCTTTTAGCTCATCTGCGATCACTTGCGCAGATTGTGTTGCAAACTTAGTTCCGTGAACTGCATAGCTTGCACCAATTGACATATTACCGGTAAATGAGGTGGCAATATCTCGAGGAATGCGGGCAACACGTCCGCCTTCTTGGTCAATAGAAATAAATAATGGGGCACCTAAGCTAGACTTTGCGGCCGCTTGTTGCATGGCGTTATTTAATTTAACGATTTGTGAGGTATTCTCAATATTTTCAGCAAACAAAATAACTCCACCAATATTATGTTTGGTGATTACTTTAGCTAAGTCTGCAGGTAAGTGAGTGACAGGGGTACGGCACTTTTTCTTAATAGAATGTTCGCTGTCTTGTTCACAATAATAACGAAAATCAAGCATTAGCTTTTGGCCAAGCTGTTGCTCAAGAGTTAATGTGGTCGCTGCAAAGGTCGATTTCATTGGTAATAAACACCCTAGTCCAAAGATAATTGATGATATGGCAAACTTATTTAACACAGAAGGCTCCTAAGCTAAATTGCTTATTGTTGTTTTGAATAATTTATTCCTAATAATAACGCTAAAAAAGATTAAAAGGCAAACTGATTCTAGCACACTCATGTTTTAAATATAAATTCAAAATATATCGTTAAGCGCTATTTTTCTGTAAATAAAGCATGGAGATTAAATCTTAGAGGGGGCTGAAAGGACTCGAATTTTAAATTTTCCGTAATAATATATTCCAACCTGTAGTATGTATGGAATTTATGGGGGCGGTAGTAATATACCCAAGCCACCTCAAAATACAGTTTCAGTTGGAGTTAAAAGCGATTCAGGCAAGGCATTGATTGCAAATAATGGTTGTTCCCTTGTTAAAATCATTCCCTTATAAAAGTAACGCAGTATAAATCGCTTTTAAACCAACCCGTTGGGCGTTTCACAGGCGCTTACTCTCATCGTTGTTACTTCTTAAAAGGGACTGCCATTATTGCAAAGTAACGCCTTGATATTAAACACCTGTGAAACGCTGAAGTCTGCATCTTGAGGTGGTTTGGGTATAAATACACACACAATTTAGGGCTTGTTTATTTTTCGTGGCTGAATTTGCAGTAGTATGTTTTTTAGGCACGGCTGAGCCCATGTAGTGTTTATTAAATTTTCATTGGGAGTGAGATTGTAAAATTTATATAAGGCTTTGAATTTATATAATAAAATTAAAAAACAGGTTGCGTTGGCAGTTGCTATAAAGTACTCTTTTTAGGTAATTTATTAATTAAGGATAAATAATGACGAAGAAATGCTTTCTTTATAGTGTAGGGGTGGTGCTGTTTAGTCCAGTGCTTTTTGCTAAAACACATTTTGCTGATGTACAAATAACCCACCTCGACCCTGATGTAGCTCAAGCAATTTGGCTACGTAAAAGTAACAACACACCCAAATACCCTATAGCTCTAGCTAAGAAAGGCATAAAAGGGTGCGCGATTTATACCTTTAATATCGACAGTAGCGGTGACGTTAGTGATGTTGAATTGGTATCTGCGATTCCTACTAGAGTCTTACCAAAAGAAGCTAAAAAACTTTTAAGAAATAGTGAGTGGAAAATCGCTGATGGCCAAAATGCAGGGGTTGAAAAAAGAACAACCCGTATAGATTATTGCATGGGTGGTGAAAGTGTAGAGCAAGCGCAACAACAGTGCATTGCGCAATCTAAATTAGCGTGTAGTACGAATAACTAAAGGCGCAGATAAACTCTAAATTTATACTAAATCATATTTAGAGTTTTTGCTCCTAGAATAAAGACACACAACTTGTTAGTATTCACCGCGTAAATAATGGCCAGGGAGTTGTAAGGCTAATATAAAGAGATGTATTATTTTGCGAAGCCCAATCAACATCAATCTAGATTTAAAAAAATTAATATTATTTTTAGCTATTTCAGTTACGGTTATCACGTTTTTAAATAGTTTTTACTCCAGTTATCAAGTTCAAAAACAACAATTACAATCTCAAACGTTAATAAATCATAATGCTTATGCTGCCAAATTAGTGTCTGTTACGGACCGTTTCTTGCTATCAGCCCAGCAGCAACTAGCTTATTCTGCAAAAATAATAGAAAGTCACTTTAATGACCGCAATATTTTAGCGCAAGAAGCTGATCGTCTTCGTTTACAAACAGATAGCTTTAATTCAATTGTAATTGTGGATAATCAGGGGTTAGTTTTAGGTTTATCGCCGATGAGTTTACAGCTCGAAGGGGAAACACTGCAAAGTTATGGGGCAAAACAGGCTTTATCAAATAAAAAGGCGATGATAAGTGAGCCTTATATGTCGGCTGCAGGTAATTTAATTATTTCTATTTCTCATCCACTATTTGATCGCAACAGTAATTATATAGGCTATGTCTGCGGTACTTTATATTTAAAGAAAAGCAGTATTTTACATGACCTACTGCAAGTGCATTTTCATAAAGACGGCTCCTATCTTTTTGTTGTTGATAAAAATAGGCGGTTGCTTTATCACCCCGATGTTTCGCGCATTGGTGAGCAAGTTTATAATAATTCAGTCATAGAAGCCGTGCTTAAAGGCGAAAGTGGTACCCAGGAAATTATAAACAGCCAAGGCACTGCTATTTTAGCCGGTTATGCGTCGTTAAAATCAGCACCGTGGGGAATTGTGACACAACGCTCTATTAGCTCAACATTGGTCCCGCTTGATGGACTCATGTTGAACGTGCTCTATCGTACAATTCCAGTGGGCTTTGCAACTTTCATTTTAATTTGGGTGTTTGCACAATTAATATCTCAACCATTAAGGCGCCTTGCCGAAACCGCAAAAAAACTCGATAACCCCACTGCATCACAAGATTTAAAGCTGGTTCGTTCATGGTATTATGAAAGCTCAGAACTGCGTTTAGCAATGTTAAAGGGAGTTGGCTTATTACAAAATCAAATCGGTGTATTGCGCCATGAAGCGCAAACAGATCCGTTAACAGGTTTACACAATCGCCGTAGTTTAGAGCGAATGCTTGATCAGCTTATTTTTAGTCACACTTCGTTTACTGTACTTGCCGTCGATATTGATTTCTTTAAACGGGTTAACGATGAATTCGGCCATGATATTGGTGACATAGTATTGCAATCATTAGCAAAAGTTGTGCTGGACGTAACCCGTGAAAGTGATTTTGTAGCGCGTACAGGCGGGGAGGAGTTCATCATTATACTGCCTAGTACAACAGGGGAATCCGCATTCCTATTGGCTGAACGACTACGTATGCGTGTATCTGAAACAATCATTGAGCCTGTTGGTTGCATAAATATTTCGATAGGTATTTCAGGTTGGCCACTGAACCAACTGAACGTTGAAGAGGTACTTAAACAAGCCGATCAAGCCTTATACAAAGCTAAAAAAAGTGGTCGTAACCGCTGTATTGTAGACTCACAGCTTACTCACTCAGAGTGAATCGCATTAGCGTACTATTAATGCGATCCATATTTTGTAAAACTCAACTATAGCTCGCTGTTTTAGCGACAACTATATGGGGTAGTACATTTTCTAAATTAGCTTGCAGCCGAGCATCAATGTTATATACCTCATTTAACCGAGTATTAATAAGTACTTCTTCTGGGGTGCCGTGCGCAACAACCTCCCCCTTATTTAACATATAAATACGATCAGCAAAACTCGCTGCTAACGATAGATCATGCACCACGGCAACAACCCCAGCACCTTGCTTTGCAATTAAGCGTGCTTGAGCCATCACTTCATATTGATGGTATAAATCGAGGCTTGATGTTGGTTCGTCAATCAGTAAATAAGCATTTTGCTTATTCGCTAGGCTAGGCTGTAATTGGCACAAGACTCGGGCAAGTTGAGTGCGTTGTTTTTCCCCCCCAGATAAACGGGTAAAGCATTGTTGTGCTAAATGATCTATCCCTAAAGCCAGCATTGCATCATGAGAAAACTGCTTTAGCGCTAATGCACTGTATTGCTCTTGATGCGCAAAGTGAGCCATATCAACTACTTCATTAACCGTAAATGGGAAATCTAATTCATAGCTTTGTGTTAACACAGCGCGAAGTTTGGCCAGCTCAGCGATAGTGTACTCGTTCAATGTGCGTTGATTAATACTAACAACCCCACCGGATAAACTAATATCACCACACAATGCTTTTAATAACGATGACTTACCAGCTCCGTTAGGCCCAATTATTACCACAACTTCATGGGGTTTTACCGTAAAATCAACATTGTTAAGGAGGACTTTTTGACCTACTTTGGCCATTAATTTACTGCCTGAAAGCATAGTTTATCCTCGCTGCTGATAGGTTTTTAATAACATAATTAAAAAGAATGGTCCGCCAATAGCACTTGTAATAAGGCCTATGGGCACTTCGGCAGGTAGCATCACCGTGCGTGCAAATAAGTCAGCTAGTCCTAGCATTAAGGCTCCGCCTAAAATGCTGGCTGGCATGAGATAGCGATGATCGGGCCCTAAAACTAAACGCACAATATGTGGCACAATAAAACCGACAAAACCAATAATTCCAGTAATTGCCACAGCTGCACCGGTGCATAGTGCTGTATAAATAAAAACCTGTTTTTTAAGTTTAGTGACATTAATACCTAGATGCTTTGCTTGTGCTTCACCTAATAAGTATAAATTAAGCGGCTTTGATAAACGCAGTAAACCAATACAACTGACTATAATAATACACAGTGTGGGTGTCATCATTGCAAAGTGATTTCCGGCGAGGGAGCCCATACTCCAAAAAGTTAAATCACGCAGTTGCTGATCATTACTTATCAATGTTAAAACGCCAATGAGTGAACCCACAATCGCGTTTACAGCAATGCCTGCTAATAACAAACTAATAATCGTAAATTGGCCACTATGCGCACTCAGCCGATAAATAAATACGCATACACCAATGCACCCTAAAAATGCACCAACAGGAACGGCATAAATACCAAAGCTATCACTAAAATTTGCAAATAAGCTTGTACCTAATACGATGGTAGCGACTGCGCCAAGGGCAGCACCACTAGAGACGCCAATTAAACCTGGGTCAGCCAATGGATTTCTAAATATTGCCTGCATTGCTGCGCCACAGGCAGCCAAACCTGCACCCACAACCATTGCAAGAACTAAACGAGGCAAGCGAATTTGCCAGATAATCGCATTTTTTAGCTGATCATCAGCAGTGTGGTTAATTATGCCAATGATCTCGCTAATACTAATGGCGACACCGCCTTTACTTAGTGCAATAAAAAACACCAGCACACAGGCTATAAACAAAGCAGGAATAGCAAAACGGCGTTGCTGTTGCTGGGTAATGAGCGTACTACCAAGAGCTAACATCGTTATAAGTCACTTGTTTTGTTTGTTGCTTTATCAGTGGTGCTTTGTGCTGTTTGTAAAAATTGGTAGTTATAGCCACTAGGCAAGCGTGTTTTTGGATGAAAAGTATGTGCTAATTCAACCACAGCTTGTGGCGTACGCGGTCCCATTCCCAGTAAATAGCTGCCATCAAAACTGTGTACTTGACCATTTTTTACTGCGTTAGTGTATTTAAAATGAGCGAGTTTCTCTATTTTAGGCAGTGGATCATCGCCATGGCGGCCCATTGTAATGATGATGTCAGGATTAATAGCCAATGCAGCTTCAGTAGAAAGCGGTTTCCAGTTGGTGATCGCACTCGCTGCAGCATTAACACCGCCAGCAGCCGTGATTAACTCATTCGCAGATGTGCCAGCACCCGCAACGATAGGTTGGCCACTGCGTACGCTAAGTACAAATAGCACATTAGGTTTTGTTTTAGCTTGCTTTAAAATATGCGCTAGTGCATTACGGTCTGCTTGTAGTGATTGAACTAATACATCACCTTTGGCTGGAACATTGAGTAACTGAGCAATGTTTTTTATTTTTTTTTCAATTCCTAAAAAGTTATCGTGCTCATTGAGAATAACTAAATTAACCCCTGTCTTTTTTAACTGTTCAACGACTTTTTTAGGCCCTGTATCGGACTCGCCAAGCACTAAATCTGGATTTAACGACAAAATACCTTCAGCGCTAATTCTGCGTACATAGCCTATTTGTGGTTTTTGAGTGGCAGAAGCTGGGAATACGCTGGTGCTATCTACACCAATAATACGTTGTTGCTCTTGAAGAGCATAAATGATCTCGGTGATAGAACCACCGGAGACAACAACTCTCTGCGGACTATCTGGTTGTGTGGCCGCACTTAGAGGGAAGGCCGTAGCGAATATCATAAAAATTAAATACGTGAGGAGGGGTTTCATAAAAAGTCCAATGTTGATATTATTTAATGCAAATACTAACAGTTCGCATTTATATTTAAAAGTTATGAAGTTTATTATTTTCCTTATTTTATCTATTAGTGGTCATTTAACGTGGTGGTTTTATCAACCTGCGACGCCTTTAATACTGAAATTGAGCACAGCGCAACCTGCGCAGCGCATTGCGATAAATATTGTAAATTCAAAAATGCAGCAGCCAACAGTAGAAACGCAGATCCAAGTGCAACCTGTAGTTAAGAGCACTAAGGCGGAAAATACCCAATTTAGCGGTAAAAAAATACAGTTGGCAGCAAAACCACAAGAACAAATCATAACGACAAAGTCAGCCTTACCAGAGCCAACCATAAAGCAACTTAATCCAGTCCCAGATAAACTTGTAAGCCCTAAGAAAGTTGAGCCACCCACTAAAGTTAAACTTGCTATACAACAAAAAAAGCCAACGATGGCCGCGCCGTCTTCAAGTGCACCTGTTATTGCAAAGCAACATTCATTAAAAAACCAAGTTATTGACGTAAATACGTTGCCGTTATTTAAAGCACCCAGACCCGCTTTAAATTACCCACGAAGAGCGAAACGTCGCGGGTATCAGGGCGTAGCAATATTGCAAATTGAGCTCAACGAAAAAGGCTTAATAACAAATGTTAAGATTTTAAAAAGTAGCGGTTTTGCTGAGCTTGATAAAGCCGCAATTGGTAATGTATCAAAGTGGCAGTTTCACCCTGTAATGCGCGACAGCCACGGTATAAAAGCACGCTTTAGTGTGCCAATCGAATTTTCCCTGCGCTCATAGCGCTTTTATAAAAGAGAACTAACAATGCAAGATGTATTTTCAGCTGTAGGAATTATGGCGTGGCCTTTATTTGGAGTATCAATACTGGCTTTAGCGATTGTGTTAGACCGTGTAACGGCTTTTATATATGGATGGTCACATTTACAAAAAATGAATCAACCCGACAGTGATTTTAGCCAGCAATTACAGAAAAAATTACAACCAGATCAACGCCAGCAGTGGTGTCAATTGTATCTACAGGACAGCTTTGCTAATTGGCGAAAAAGGTTAAATATACTCGCTCTCCTCGGTTCGTTAAGTCCATTAATGGGTTTATTAGGCACGGTATGGGGATTAGTACTAATGTTTAGAAAAATAGCGCAAACCCAACAAGCAGTCACCCCCGCATTACTTGCCGATGGTTTATGGGAGGCTATGTATTCAACTATGGCAGGGCTTATTATCGCGATTCCCTGTTTATTATTAAGTGGGATATTTAACGCGTTATTAGAACGATTACAAACAGATATGACGCGCATAATTAATCATTTAAATTACCAGCTTTGTTTTGATGAAGCCGCCAATGCTTGAGTTACCAAAAAAATCGAGCCACCACACCTTAATGCCAGATCTGACAGCATTAATAGATGTGCTATTTATTTTGTTGGTATTTTTGTTATTAACGGCCGCTGTCAAATTAGACATGATGGATGTTAACTTACCCGATGCGGGTAAAAATACACACGCTCCGATAGAACAACCCGATGCTTTGGTTTTAAGTGTACGTTTTAGCGAGCAAAAAATAACGTACGGATTTGCCAAAGAACCCTACAGCTCGCTCAATACCGTAATGCAGGCATTGCGTTTACAAACTAAAAAACGGCCTTTGTATCTAGCAATAGATCAACACGTTCCTAGTGGCGAACTTGTTAAGTTGTTAGCTGCGTTATCGAGTGAAGATCGTAATGTTGCGAATATACTCATTAAAAACGAATAAAAACAATTATCATTTGCATGTGTTTTTGTTATAGTGCATCTACTTTAATTAACCTCAACTTGACTTTAGGTATTTAAAAACCGAGTACCTGTTTAGGTTGAATTAGTACACAGTTTGGTGAGTAAGGGGCTTAGCCAAGCATTACGTCATTTTATGACTTTAACTTAGTTCACTTATTTTATGGAGCGACACATGCGCCTTTCAAAACTGGCTTTATGCCTTGCCAGTGTATCACTGCCTCTTATGGCTGAAACAACTACAGCCGACCAATCGCAACTAACTACTGCATTAGATGCCGTAACAGTAACCGCAACGCGAACCGAAAAAACAGCACTCAATTCTGCGCAAGCAGTTAATGTGATCACCAGCGAAAACATCGAAAAAGTACTAGCAACAACAGTGTTTGATAGCCTAATCTCGGTGCCTAATGTAACGGCAACCGGTGGACCGCGCAGCGGTGGTCAAAAGTTTAGTGTACGTGGCTTTAATGACGCCGAAGATGTGCTGGTAAGTGTTGATGGAGCTATTCAAACATTTGAAAAATACCGCATGGGTAGTTTTTTTAGTGATGCAGATTTATATCGCACAATCAGTATTAAACGTGGTCCAAGTACCGTATTGCATGGCGGTGGGGCATTAGGAGGTGTTGTTGACATGGAGCTTAAAGACGCCAGTGACTTTTTAGCACCTGATCAAACTTACGGCGCTAAAGTAAAGCTGGGGCATAATAGCAACAATAACGAAGCTAACGGCAGTGTGTATACCTATGCACGGCCAATCGAATCGTTAGATTTACTAGCGGCATTTATAAAACGCAGCAGTGATGACTTTGAATTATCAAACGGAAAAACGCTTGATAATTCAGCTATAAAGGCAGAGTCACTACTTATTAAAGGCGAATACTATATAAATGAAGACGCGCTAATTGCTCTATCATATACCGAGAGCGAAGATGCACAACGCACCGAATTTAATACCACCGATCCCGGTGCATGGGGCACGGTTTACCGCGAGGTTGAGCAATCTGTCACGAATCTCAGTTACGAACTCAATCCTGAAAATAATACCTACCT
The DNA here is from genome assembly GCF_012952265.1 of Pseudoalteromonas sp. NEC-BIFX-2020_015. NCBI lineage: Bacteria > Pseudomonadati > Pseudomonadota > Gammaproteobacteria > Alteromonadales > Pseudoalteromonadaceae > Pseudoalteromonas > Pseudoalteromonas sp. NEC-BIFX-2020_015. Next base: position 110,038 of record NZ_JABCJL010000013.1, on the reverse strand, counting down.
TGATTTATCTGTACGCGTAGGCAACACCCAAAGCCACGTAACAGAAAGTGGCGGTAAAGGAATGCTTAAAGACTACATTGGCCTTGCCTCTAACTACGAATACAACATCAACACACTGGATATAATGAACACAAGTGTACTAGGTATGCATGCGCTTACTTATGGTGTGCAGTACTCAGATAAAGAACGTGTTGGTGAAAAGTTAGGCTATCCATGCACAAATCTTAATAGGCAAACTTACGAATGCTTAGAGTATGGTAAAGACGCCGTAAGGAATGAGATTTCATCACAGCCAGGCGGCACGCAAAAGCGGTTAGGTGTATATATTCAAGACGAGTTTACATGGCAAGCGCTTACAATTACGGGGGGTATTCGCTATGAAGAATACCAAAGTACGCCAACAAGTAAATTTGCAGCGGGCTTTGTAGGTCAAGATTTAAAAGTTAAGCACTCACAAGTTGTACCAGCATTGACGGTTAACTATCAGTTTACCCCCGAATTTGCTGTATTTGCCAGTTATCAAGAGGGCTTTAGAGCACCTTTACTGGATGAAATATACGATCAATACGGTGGCCGAAATATAAACTTAGCCTTGGAAGTAGAAAACAGCCGTAATAGCGAAATGGGTATCAGTTATCAAGTCAGCGATGTGTTCTCTGATATTGATTCACTGACAGCGCGAGCAATTTACTTCAATACTCAAGTAGATGACGAAATTCAGTCAAATACCAGCACCACTACAAACCCTATGCCGGCACCACGCTATAGCAACCGTGGTGAAAATGACCGCGATGGTTTTGAACTCGAAGTCAATTATGCTCACCGCGCTGGGTATGTAAACTTTTCGTATAGCGAAATATCGGGTGATGATCAAGATGATAAACCGCTTTGGTATTTACCCGCTGATACGTTAACAGTTGATGCCGGCTTAGTGTTTTTTGATTCAACAGTACGTACAGGAATTAGCATTCAAAATATTTCAGCGCGTACCGTACTTGCATACGACCGTGCGGCTCAGGCATCCAAGCAAGTTGAGCATGATGGCTACACCTTGGTTGGTTTAAATGCAAACTGGGATATTAATGATAGTTGGAGTGCACGTTTGGCTGTCGACAATTTATTTGACGAAGAATACCAGGTGATGGCAGGCACCGGTGGTGCGATAGGGGACTATGGCGTTGGCCGTAACATTAAAACACAACTGAGCTTTAAATTTTAAGTTAAACCAATTGCATTGAACTAGTGAGCTATTTAGCTCACTAGTATGGTCATGTTTTTAATGAAATTGGTATTAGGAGCGCACAATGAATATTCTAAATGATTACCGCCAACTGCAAATACAACACCCTAATATTAGAGCTATTGACGCAGCGGCGCAGTTAAAAATTACTGAAGCAGAGCTAATTGCTGCACAAGTAGGCGAAGGCGTTATAAAGCTTGAGATCACCCATATTGAAGGGATTTTAAAGGGTTTTAAAAAGTTACAACACGTTATGGCACTAACACGTAACGCACAAGTCGTCAGTGAAATTTCAGGCTGTTACGAGAAAATTTACTGCTCTGAGCGCAATAACATTAAAACAGCCATCGCTATTAACCCCGGTGGTATAGATTTACGGTTATTTGTGTCTAAGTGGCACAGTGCATTTGCAGTGAACAACAATGCAAAGCACAGCAGTGTTCAATTTTTTGATAAGCACGGTATCGCTGTACATAAAGTGTTTACAACACAGCAAACAAATATGGCTGCATTTGAGCAGTTAGTAATGGCGCATAAAGCAACAGATCAAAGCACTCAGCTAAGCATCACAGAGGCTGATATTGCTGTTAATGAGTATCGCCCATTAGCCGAAATAGATATTCAAGGGTTTAGACAAGGTTGGCAAAACCTTCAAGACGTACATCACTTTCCTGCATTGTTAACAGAGTTTGGTGTTAGTCGTACTCAAGGTTTAGAAATTGCCGGAAAGCAGTGGGCACAAGAGATCCCGGCTAATAGTTTAAGTGAAGTGCTAGAAACCGTACGTGATCAACACAGTGAGCTGATGATTTTTGTTAATAACAGCAGTGCGGTGCAAATATACTCTGGGACGTTAACTAACCTTAAACAAGTCGGTGATTGGTATAATGTACTGGATGATGGGTTTAATTTGCATGTACAGGATAAGCAATTTTCTCGTGCCTTCGTTGTTAAAAAACCAACAGATAATGGCGAAACGGCGGTTCACTCAATCGAGTTTTTTGATTGTGACGGCAATACCGTTATGACCCTATTTGGCAGACGTACAGAAGGTAAAACCCAAGCCCGCGATTGGATTGCATTATGTGACAAGCTACGTAAGCTACAAATTGCAGCCTAACTTTATACGCATGAATATATACCAAAGTCATCTCATAACGCTGAAACTCGCACCTTGAGGTGATTTAGGTATAAATGCTTGGCAATATTTTTTATGTATGCAATATTAAAAGTACAATTTTCCCACCTTTAAAGCCTGCACTATGGTGTTATATAAACAGTTTAAATTGTGCTTATTACTCAGTATTATTACTTTCAGTAGTGTCGCGAACGCCAATGTGCGCAATACAAAACAACAAGAGTTTATTGATGTAGCAACACTCTTGCCCACCGCTTTGTTTGATATTCGTTATTACAGCAGTAATAACTTTGTTGGCAAACCGATCGATGGCTATAAGTCTGCAAAATGCTTGCTACATAAAACCACTGCTTACGCATTGCAAAAAGCCCATAAACAAGCGCAGCTCGCCGGTCTAAATTTTAAAATATTTGATTGTTATCGCCCGCAACGTGCGGTGGATCATTTTGTACGCTGGGTGAACGACCCAACAGACTTAGTAACAAAGGCTACCTATTATCCAAACCTTGGTAAAGATGAGTTACTAGGTGGGTACATTGCAGCTAAATCAGGCCACAGTCGTGGCTCAACTCTTGACCTGACGCTAACTGACAGTGAAGGTACTGAGCTGAATATGGGATCACTATTTGATATGTTTGATACGCTTTCAAATACGGATGACCTACGTATAACTACTAGGCAAAAAGCCAACAGGTACAAACTTAAAAATATTATGGTTGCAGCGGGTTTTGCACCTTACAGCATGGAGTGGTGGCACTTTACTTATAAACCACAAGCATACCCTGACACTTACTTTGATTTTGAAGTTAAATAAGTGTATCTAGGGTTCAATAAAGTAGTTGACATTAGGCTAAAACACTATATAGTTTGTCGCAGCTAGAAAGAAAGCATGTAAGCTATAAATCTCCATTTCGATGTTGTATAAGTAATACTTGTAGTACCGTCCTGAAGTTTTTAAAGTACCATCTCATTTTTTGCTACACCCGCCCACTAGGGCAATTATTTTATTTTTATATCAGGATATTACTATGTCTAACATCGTATCAGGTACAGTTAAGTGGTTTAACGAGTCTAAAGGTTTTGGTTTCATCGAGCAAGAAAGCGGTCCAGACGTTTTCGCACATTTCTCAGCAATCAAAAGCGATGGTTTCAAAACTTTAGCTGAAGGCCAACGTGTAGAGTTTACTCTTTCACAAGGTCAAAAAGGTCCACAAGCGGATAACATCACTCCGTTATAATTTTTACTTCTAAAGTAAAAATAAAAAAAAGCGCTTAAGGCGCTTTTTTTGTGTCTAAAAATTGACGTAGCATAAGCCCCTTCCTATTATTTAACTACATTTTCATTCGCAGTGAGCTTACTATCTTTCGATTTATTACTCTAACCTGCTGTTTTTTGTTTTCTTGCATCGGCGTCGGTGCCGAAAAGCCCACTGTAACTATTTATACAGAGCAGTTTCCGCCTTATAATTTTTCAAATAAAGGGCAGTTACAAGGTATTAATTTAGATATAGTGCGCACGCTATGTGAACGCACAGAGTTAGAGTGTAAGTTTGAGTTATTACCCTGGATACGCGCATACAGTTTAGTACAAAAAAATCCGTTGTCTGGACTTGTCTCCACAGCCCGTAGCCCTGAGCGAGAAAGCTTATTTCAATGGGTGGGACCACTCGTATCTTCTCGTACTTATTTTTATCGTTTAGCGAAAAATAACCATATAAGACCAGTAAATTTAGCACAAACAGCTAATTACACCCTAGGGTTAGTAAGGGGAGATGTTTACGAAGAGCTAATACAAGAAATAGGCTTTGAAAAAGATAAAAATTTACTTAAATTCGCTCACCACTATGAATATATGAATTTATTTTTTAAGAATAAAATTGACTTAATCCTTGGATCAGAACAGACACTTGATTATCAATTACAGCAATTTGGCCACGGAGGCAAAGAAGTTGTAAAACTAGTGGAGCTTCCTGTTGATAAACTACAAGGGAATTACCTTGTTTTTAATAAAGCGATCCCCCCTGAAATTATTGAACGATTTAATCAAGAGTTAGCAGCCTTAAAAGCGTTTGACAATTTGAAGCTGTACCGACAACGATATACGAATGAATAGTAGTATGTTATCTAGTCGCAATGCATTGCAAAGTTGAACCAGTCTTAATTATAGTTGTTCTATATACTCAATCCACCTTAATATGCAGTATTCAGCGTTTCGCAGGGGCTTAATATCAAGGCGTTACTTTGTAAGAATGGCAGTCCCTTTTAAGAAGTAACAATACAGAAAGTAAGTCCTTGTGAAATGCCTAAAGGGTTGGTTTAAAAAGATTTATACTGCGTTATTTATTTTAATGATAGAACCACTATTACTTGCCATCGGTGATTGCATACACTTTGCGTGCTTTTTAACATTACCAGCTGAGCGCTTCCTGCTAATGGGCTTCCAACAGTGCTTTGTATTTCGCGGCGTCTTTTATTTTTAAAAATGCTTGCTGTAAAGCATGTAAAATTTCAGGATCGATATCCAAATTTGCAGCTAAGTAACCATCAACGTTGAGCTCATCAATCGCATATATGAAGCTAAACCGATCAGGGGAAACGCCTATGTGCTTACTCATTGCAGGAATATAATTTTCATCATCTATTATTAAATCGACTTTTTTGGCTAGTAATAAATGGTAAGAGTTTTGAATGTCGGGAGTTAAAAGCAGATCAAATCGATGGTTGTGTAAAACAGTATAGGCAAGATCATTCCGTTGTACGGCAATTTTATAGTGCTTCGCTTGCTGCGTGTTATTTACTCGTACGTCATCGCGCTGAGCAAGCTTTACAAAGCCTAACTTAAAATGAACAACAGGTGCTATCCAATGAAATAAAGATTCACGCTCAGGCGTTCTAGCAAGGCTATATATGAGTGTGTTTTTTTGTCGAGAGACCATCTGATAAGCTCTAGCCCAAGGGTAGATTGAAATGGAGGTATTCATGTTCGCTTCATTAACAATCATCGTTACAATGTCAGTGCTGAATCCACCCACCTTATTGCCAATTTGTGTTTGATGAGGAGGCGAGAACTCAGTAACAACGACTAGCGTTGGTTGTGCAAAACTTGACATAGTTACCAAAAGCAAAAAGCACGCTATTAATATCTGCATTAATTTACTCTATTTAGCTGTGTTAAAAACTATCCATATACGATTGTATAGATATAGTAGCAATTGCTCAGAGCAACGATTGTTACTTTGTTATGATAATACCAATCGGCTTAAATATTTAACCATTCTAGCGGACTAAATAAAGCGCTAACTGCGTTAGTAATTTTTCATGTACGACTGCATGGATGCAGAGCAATGCAGGAGCAATTGCCAAGAACAACTGCATGTCAAAATGTCTGCCTTGTTATCACTGTATTTATCTTTCGCTATAAATGATCATTAACTTAACACGATTGGTATAATTTCTCTGTGCAATATTAGATCACGGTATAAGTTAAAAGAGTAGTACATTTTTGGAATAATTTTGTGGCGAAACGATAAAAGGGCCTTGCGGCCCTTTGTGAAGTATCGTTCAAATCAGATAAGTCTTTAACCCCTTAAAGGCTCATCCTATTGTTTTGCAACCAAGGCTCATCTCAAAGTTTCTAAGCTAGCGAGAGGAAAAAACCTGCAATTGCAGCGCTCATAAGGTTAGCCATAGATCCTGCTAACACTGCTCTGAGCCCTAAGCGTGCGATATCCTTTCGCCGACTAGGCGCCATACCGCCCAATCCACCTAGTAAAATTGCTATCGATGATAAGTTAGCAAAGCCACATAACGCGAATGTGACAATCGCTTGTGTGTGCGCACTTAACGTATCGCGATAATTCATAAAGTCTAAGTAAGCAACAAACTCGTTGACCACTAATTTTTGACCAATAAAGCTACCAGCTATAATTGCTTCACTCCACGGCACACCTAATAACCAGGCAACCGGTGCAAATATATAACCTAAAATTTCTTGTAATGTCAGTGTTGGATAATCAAACCAACCGCCAATACCACCTAATAAACCGTTTAGTAAGGCAATTAAAGCAACAAATGCTAACAGCATTGCGCCTACATTTAATGCTAAATGCATTCCGTTAGCAGCACCTGATGCCGCTGCATCAATCACATTAACAGGTTTATCTTCATCAATATCCAAGTCAGCTAAGTTATCTTTGGGGGTTTCGGTCTCTGGCACAATCATTTTAGCCATTAAAAAACCACCCGGTGCGGCCATAAAGCTGGCAGCAATTAAATACTTAAGCTCAACCCCAATAATAACGTAACCGGCCATTACAGAGCCTGCCACAGTGGCTAAGCCACCCACCATAACTGCAAATAACTCTGATTTAGTCATGGTTGCAATAAATGGTTTAACAATTAACGGTGCTTCAGTTTGGCCTACAAAAATGTTTGCCGTTGCTGAAAGCGATTCTGTTCGGGAGGTTTTTAACAGTTTTTGTAAACCACCGCCGAGGATTCTAATAATCCAGTCCATAATACCTAAGTGATATAGCACAGCCACTAACGCTGAGAAAAACACAATCACAGGTAATACTTGAATGGCAAAAATAAACCCTAAAGTATCTTGATTTGCTAATGGTCCAAACAAAAAACTAATACCATCATTAGCAAAACCGATCACTGATGATACGGCTTTTGACATGGCAACGAGTGCATTTTTGCCTGCCTCTGAAAACAGTACAAACCCACCAATTACAAATTGCATAGCAAAAGCGATACCGACAGTTCTTAAATTAATTGCTTTGCGGTTTGTCGAAGCCGTAAACGCAATGCCTAGCAGCACACACATGCCGACTAAGCTCATAAATGTTGTCATTTTTTGTTATTCCCGTTGTTATTCTTGCAGTAAATATTTTATTTTACTTTTAATTATATCAATGGCGACGCGATTCATACCACCTCGTGTGACCACTAAATCAGCCTTGTGCTTTGAGGGCTCAATAAACTGATAAAACATCGGTCTCACAGTAGCCTGATATTGTTCAACAACGGACTGTAATGTTCTGCCTCGTTGCTCCATATCACGTTGCATACGGCGCATTAGGCAAATATCAAGGGGTGTATCAATAAACACCTTGATATCAAATTCTTTACGTAGCGCTTTATCGCTAAGCAATAAAATACCTTCAACTATCAATATTTGTGCTGGCATTACGGTGCGTGTTTTATCACTGCGCGTATGTTGAGCATAATCATAAGTTGGTACTTCAACAGCTTTACCATTGCGTAACTGAGTTAAATGTTTACACATTAGCTCATGCTCAAACGCTTCGGGATGGTCGTAATTAGTTTGCGTACGGTGATCAAACGGTAAATGTGATTGATCTTTATAATACGCATCTTCTTCAATTACGGCGATGGCACCTGGTTCAAGCTCATTAACCAATTCATTATAAATTGTTTGGCTAAAAAGAGATTTGCCAGAGGCAGATGCCCCAGCAATGGCTATTATTGTTCGTGTCACTAAAGTTCTCACCCACACAGAAGGATATATCGTTGGTAGATCACAATAGCAAAAAAGACACGAATAATCTCTTTTGCTTCGCTCAGGGGGTGAAATTTATAATGTTTAGGTTTTATGAAACAGGACTTATGTCCTGTACGTTAAAAAGCACAAGAATATAAAGTAGCCATATTGGAAAGACGAGGTAAGCATGGCAAGAGCAATTATTTTAATGGCAGATAGCCTAGGCATAGGTGCAGCACCAGACGCAGATAAATTTGGTGATATTGGTGCAAACACATTTGCACATTTGCTTAAAGCATACTTTGAAGAGACCGGCGAAAAGCTGTCACTGCCTAATTTATCGTTATTAGGATTAGTAGACGCATGTGAAGCGGCAGGTAACGAGCCATGCTTAATAAGTGACCGCCAAACACCAATTGGTGCATGGGGTTATGCAAAAGAGCTTTCAAGCGGCAAAGACACACCATCTGGACATTGGGAAATGGCCGGTGTGCCGGTGTTATTTGATTGGGGGTATTTCCCTAAAACGCAGCCGAGCTTTCCACAAGAATTAATTGACGAGCTAATTGCTCGTACCGGTATTCCTGGCATTTTAGGCAATTGCCATGCATCGGGAACAACCATTTTAGAACAGCTAGGTGAAGAGCACGTAAAAACAGGTAAACCAATCTGTTACACCTCAGCTGACAGCGTGTTTCAAATAGCCGCGCATGAAGAATCATTCGGACTAGAGAAGCTTTATCAGGTTTGCGAAATCACACGGGCGCTGCTTGATGAAATGAATATAGGACGAGTTATTGCGCGGCCATTTTTGGGTTCCAATAGTCAAGACTTTGCCAGAACAGGTAACCGTCGTGACTACTCAGTATTACCGCCAGCACCGACTTTGCTAGATAAACTGGCGCAAGACGGTGGTGAAGTGATTAGCATAGGTAAAATTTCAGATATTTATGCGCATCAAGGTATTACCCAAAAACATAAAGCCCCAGGCTTACAAAACTTGTTAGAAAAAACAACTGAAGTAATGGCAACAGCGCCTGAGCACAGTTTGATTTTTACTAATCTTGTTGATTTTGATGAAAAGTTTGGTCATCGCCGCAACCCTGTTGGGTATGCAAAGGCATTAAAAGAATTTGACGATTATTTACCAACGATACTTAATCAGCTAAAAGCGGATGACGTATTAGTTATTACAGCAGATCATGGATGCGATCCTACATTTCCGGGCTCTGAGCACACCCGTGAATATGTGCCTGTACTTGCTTATCAAGTAGGACTTGAAAATACCCCTCTTGGTGAACGTGCTAGTTTTGCAGACATAGGTCAAACACTTGCCCAGTGGTTTAACTTACCTGCACTTGAATATGGTGATGGCTTTATTGACAAGCTAACTGCACCAAAAGTAAAAGGAAAAGAATAATGAGTACTCCACATATCGACGCTAATAACGGTGATTTTGCACAAACAGTGCTAATGCCAGGCGATCCATTACGTGCGCAATATATTGCTGAAAATTTTCTTGATGATGCCGTTAAAGTAACGGGTGTTCGTAATATGTACGGTTTTACCGGCACATACAAAGGTAAGCCTGTCAGCATTATGGGTTCAGGGATGGGTATTCCATCGATGTCGATTTATGCTCGCGAGTTAATCGTAAGTTATGGCGTTAAAAACCTTATTCGTATTGGCACTTGTGGTGGTATTGGTAGTGATATTAAAATCCGCGACGTTATTTTTGCACAAGGTGCCAGCACAGATTCAAATGTAAACCGTGCCCGTGTTCGTGGTTATGATTTTTCAGCAATTGCTGACTTTGACTTACTATTAAGCGGCGTTAACGCAGCAAAAGAATTAGGCATTAAAGCAAAAGTAGGAAACGTATTCACAACCGATACTTTCTATCAAGCTGACAACACCTTTTATCAAGAGCTTGATAAATTAGGTATGTTAGCCGTAGATATGGAAACCGCGGGTTTGTATGGCGTTGCAGCAGAGTATGGCGCAAAAGCCATGGCATTATTTACCGTAAGTGACCACGTGATCACAGGTGAAGCAACCCCAAGTGAAGAGCGTCAAAGCACTTTTAACGAAATGGTTAAAATAGCCCTAGAGTCAATCTAAGCTATATAACAGTTCCTTGGTAACGTATTCACTCGTTTGGAGACACGCCCAAATACAGTGAGACTAACCTCCCAAAGCCGCCTAGCAACCCTAGGCGGCTTTTTTTATTGTTGAGCTTAAAACTTATCGCTTAAAGCTGCTCGATCATTGACACCCCTTTGTTCCTTTGCCACTGTTAAGTGGGGTATGAAATATTTTTTAAGGAGTATACATTGTGTCTAATTGGATTGAGGCGAGTGTAAAAGAGGTTGTTTGGTGGACTGACACATTATTTAGCTTAATTGTTAATGCAAATGTTGAGCCATTTAAAGCGGGGCAATTTACAAAGCTATCAATGATGATAGACGACAAACGTATTGCTAGAGCTTACTCTTATGTTAATGCGCCAAATTCAAACGACTTAGAGTTTTACCTTATTAATGTGATGGATGGTTTGTTATCACAACAATTAGCTAAACTTACTCCAGGTGATACAGTGTTGATCGAAAGCCGCGCCAGTGGCTTTTTTACTATTGATGAAATCCCTGCTAGTGAACAACTGTTTATGCTCAGCACTGGCACCGCAATCGGGCCATTTTTATCTATTTTAGATCAAGCTGATGTATGGCAGAAGTTTAAGCAAATAACGTTAGTGCATGGCGTGCGGTTGAATGCAGATTTAAGTTACCAGAAAAAGATCAATCAGCTACAGCAACAGTATACGCGGCTGCATTATGTACCTGTGGTAAGTCGAGAGCAGGCAATTATCGGCTTAAATGGGCGCATTACAGATAAAATCATTGATGGGAGTTTATTTAAACACAGCCAAAACACCACTTGCTCGCAAAACAGCCAATTTATGATTTGTGGAAATCCGCAAATGGTGAAAGACACCAGCGCATTATTAATCGAGCAAGGCTACTCTCGTAATCGCCGACGAGAACCTGGGCAAATCACAGTGGAGCAGTACTGGTAGAGTGTGTTACTACTCACGGCTTTAAGTGTTAAAGAACTATCATGAAAGGATAAACTTTGTTATTTTAAACCTTCTTAAATTAGTCAGGAACTGTATGAAATCGTTATTCTTTGTATTAATTTTTTTACTTTCATGGTCATCATTTGCAAACCAAGAAGTAAACGCAGCTCAAGCCCAACAGCAAAAAAAGCACGTTGATACTAAAAAAGCAGTGACAGAAGCAATGAATGGCGCTTCTCAAGATGGCCCAGCGGTGATTACTCTGACGCCAAATAACCCTTCACAGATCACAAAGGTTGAGCAAACAACGGCAACAACCACTGAACAAGATGCAGATACAACCAAAGTACTGGGTAGTGAAGTGTCAAAGCCAGCAGAAATACCAAAAAATAAACAAGAAAAAGCCGCTGCAGTCGCGTATGCAGAGCAAGTCGTAGCGCAAGCAAAAGATGCATTAACCCAAAAGCAGCAAGCAAAAGCTAAACAGTCTCGCGAGTCACTCGCTGTTGTTGAGCAATTACTTAAAGCGTACAACGCACGTAATATTGATGCATTTGTAAATTTGTATGATGAAAATGTCGAGTTTTATGTTTTCCCAAATGAGCTACTCTTTAAAGGAAAAGAAAAACTGATTGCTCGTTACGGTATTATGTTTAAAAAACTTAAATGTATTCAGTCATCGCCAATTAAGCGTATTGTTCATGGCAATATAGTTATTGATCATGAGCTATCAGAAACCTGCTCAAGCGACCCTAAAGTTGTTGATAAGCGCGCTGAATTTGTTTCTAGTTATCAAGTTGAAAACGGTAAAATAACTAAAGTGTTATTTTTCAAGTAACGGTTTAAGAGAGAAAGGTATGCAAATTAGTGATGATAAAAAAATTCAGTTACTTTATCGTGTTGAGCCTGGTTGTTTAGGTCCGCAAGGAATAGATCACATTGAAGGTTTTTGCAATTATGCGAATCAGAATATTAGCTCGCCTTATTATGCTTTGTATCAGTTCACTGCACGATTAGATAAAAGTAAAGCAGAAAGACAATACAGTATTAATGGGCGTTTATTATCGCAACAGCATGCACAAGTTTATCTTGCACGCTTTGATACTTGTATCGATGAGTTTGAAGAGCAACTCGACGAGCTGCTCACTCAAGCCATAGATCGCTTTTTTGAGCGTTAAACATCACCTGCCAAAATAGCATTAAAGCTGGCGTTATCATGTAAACTTGCGAATGCACTTTCATGAAGTAATTCATTACGTAAGTTAGGTGAGTACTCTAACGACATTTTAATATCTGCTAATGCATCGGCATGTTTGTGGGTTAACGCATACGCACACGCACGTTGCCAATAGGCATAGCCGTAGTCACTGTCTATATCCAGTGCTTGGTTGCATAACTCAATTGCTTGTGCTGTTTCATTAAGCTCTAATAATGCGTCGGCCTTGTAGGCTATTGCTTCAACATCTTCAGGTTTACGATTTAAAATTTCGTCGAATATCTCTATTTTATTGGCTACATCGCTTTCTAGATTTGCGCGCATCCATAATGAGTGGACTTCATTTGTGACTGATATTTTTTCCTGGTTACTTAAAATTTCTTCTGAGCGTTCACGTAGTTTTTCTTCAAACGTGTTTAGACGTGCTTCGTATTCATTAGTGATCACACTTACACGCGTATTTACAATATCTTCAACTTTGTTTTTTACATCACGTAATGAGTTCCAACCCACTAATACCAAAATAGATGCAGTGGCAGTAATAATAAAAAATACATTATTTATGGTGTCAGTTGTGTACGTTATTGCTCTATCGGCGGTATCTAACTGTGCGTGAGTTACTTGTTTAGTGACATCTTCACGCAGTTTTTGTTGATCTTGGCGTACAGCTTTAAGCTCATCAAGAATATAGCGTTCCATAAGTGGTTTATACATAGGTTCTTGTACTTGCGCTAAGGCTTGTTCTTGCTGTTGCTCGCTTGGCGCTGGACGAGATTGTTCAGCATGTATCTGAAACGACAATAAGGTAACAAAAAAAAGTGGAACAAGTAAAAAATAATGACGCATAGTAATGCCTAGTAGATAAATTTAAGTGCTTAAAAGCGAACTGTACCATGACTACTTAGTTGTAACTAGGCAAAACACAGGCAAAAAAAACCAGCTCTAAAAAGAACTGGTAAAATTGCTTAAACAACAAATTGTCGTCAGGGGTATTAACAGGAGTGAGTGGGCATAATAACCAAATTTATCTGAACAACTACTTAATAGTCTCATAGGGTTCTGTGAGCCTTTGATAAATACAGCATTACCAATGACGATCTGCTGTGCCAGAAACAGAAAAAGCGCATTGGGCTTAACAATGCGCTTTGATCTGTGCTAATGAATATCTGAATCAATACCCAAACTACCTTAGTGGCACTTTACTAATACCCTAAGGTAGTTTGGGTATAGTAGTTATGGTGAAGGTGTACTCCATTGTGCGCTATATAAATAGCCACTTTTAAACCCTTCACATACCATTACGGGGTAACAAACCAATAAGATCATATTTAAATTATATACCCAAGTGTTGTGATTCAATGAAACCGTAGGTCGTGCTTTAGCGCGAAAATAAATACCAAAAGTAACAACTGTTGACAACAATCGCGGCTAAAGCTCGCTCCTACCATTAATCTACTCCTTATCGTAGGAACAGGCTTCAGCCGTAATGGTTTGCCCGTAGGCGGGAGTTCACCTCGCGTTTGGTGGTAATTGTTGTGATTCAATGAAACCGTAGGTCGTGCTTTAGCGCGATAATAAATACCAAAAGTAACAACTGTTGACAACAATCGCGGCTAAAGCTCGCTCCTACCTGCAATTTACCCCATATCGTAGGAACAGGTTTCAGCCGTGATGGTTTACCGTAGGCGTGAGTTCACCTCGCGTTTGGTGGTAATTGTTGTGATTCAATGAAACCGTAGGTCGTGCTTTAGCGCGACAATAAATACCAAAAAGCTCGCTCCTACCATAAATTTACCTCACATCGTAGGAACAGGCTTCAGCCGTGATGGTTTGCCCGTAGGCGTGAGTTCACCTCGCGTTTGGTGGTAATTGTTGTGATTCAATGAAACCGTAGGTCGTGCTTTAGCGCGACAATAAATACCAAAAGTAACAACTGTTGACAACAATCGCGGCTAAAGCTCGCTCCTACCTGCAATTTACCCATATCGTAGGAACAGGCTTCAGCCGTAATGGTTTGCCCGTAGGCGTGAGTTCACCTCGCGCTTTTAAACCGTAGGTCGTGCTTTAGCGCGAAAATAAATGCCACAAAAGTCATAAGTCTAATGTGCAGCTCAATTAACAATCAAAATATTTACATTAAATGAGCACATTGCAGTAATAAAAATCTGATGACAGGGTAACTAAAGACGCCAAACTTACGTGTTATTAATAATATTATTTAAATTTAAGTATAAACAACAAGATCTTAAAAGATCATAATGATCTTATTTTATAAAATGGTTAAAAAACAGCTTGCAAACCTACCTACTGGTAGGTAGTATTGCTGCATGAACACAACATATACAACTATTTTGCATCATGCGGACGAGTTAATTCAACTCAATGGCTTTAATGGCTTCAGCTATGCAGATTTATCAAAAACATTGGGTATTACTAAAGCCAGTATTCATCATCACTTTCCGGCTAAAGCTGATTTGGGTATCGCGTATTGTTTACAAAAATGTGACGCATTAGCACAGTTAGACTCGCAACTGAAAGCTAAAAAGCACGCAGCAGAGCAATTGCAAGGCTACTTTAATATATTTGAAAGTTGCGTACAGCAACAACAAATGTGCGGCATTTATGCCATGCAAACTGATTTGCAGCTAATGAGTGAGCCACTGCAAAAACAGGTGAATAAGCTCGCTGATCTAGAGTTACAAATACTCGCGCGCATTTTAGAACTTGGTGCGCAATCAGGTGAATTTAAATTTAAGGCAACGCCTTATCAGCAGGCGGTTATTATTTGTTGTGCTATAAAAGGCGCACTAATGTTAAACCGACGTCAGCATCAAGATTTGTTTAAGCAAACCTGTGATGCCTGTATAAATATGTTAATTGTCTGATTTACAATGGGAAATTAACACCAAAGTAACCGTGTTAAAAATTATTTATATACAACTACATGGATTTAGAGAGTAGAGCAATGCAGGAGCAATTGCCAAGAACAGTTATATTTCAGAATTTTTACCTTGTTATTGCGCTTGCTATCAGGCGCTAAAATTGCACTAGTAACATAATGCAATTGAAGTAATGCAAAAAATTTTAACCAACAAACCTACCTACTAGTAGGTTTGTTTAACTCACAAAATACAGTGGAGCTAGTTATGACCTTTACATCAACTCAATTAAATACATTAACAACTTTAGGCAACAAGCTCGAAAAAGCAGGCCTACCATTAATTTATATTACCCTAGGCGTTATTTATATTTGGTTTGGCGGGATCAAGTTTAGCGCTGGGCAAGCCGAAGGCATGTACGGCATGATTGCCAATAACCCATTGGTATCATGGATGTACGCCATTTTTTCAAAACAAGGCTTAGTGAACTTTTTAGGCAGCCTCGAAATTATAATCGGCTTATTATTTATTGGCCGTTTTGTAAATCCAGCGCTTTCAGTTGTCGGTGGTTTATTGTCTATGGCGCTATTTATAGTCACCATTAGCATGATGGTATTTCTACCAGGTATAACTACCGATGCCGGTTTCCCGGTACTAAGTTTTGTAGGTGAGTTTTTACTTAAAGACATAGGCTTATTTGCTGCTTCGTTATTTGTTGTAGGGAACAGTTTAAAAGCATTAGTCGCTAAATCAGCGTAATTTCCTAAAGGGTAGTGATGTACCCAAAGGCCCAAAAGGGCCTTTTTTCATTATATAAACAATACGAGATCAACTTTAAGCCGGAGTTGATCTCGTGCTTGTTGTAACTGTCGGTCACGCTTTAGCGCGAAAATAAATACCAGTAGTAACAATTGTGGTCACAGTGGTTTATAAGTTAACGGTCACAGCCAAATAGGCGCAATAACCTAACAGTAATATAGCGCCTTCACCGCGACCAACACGACGGCCAGTATATAAAAAGGCCACTAAAAGTAGCGAAGTAGCTAACAAAACCCACTGATCAAAATGCATAATACGCGAGCTTAATGGTAAAGGTTGCAACAGCGCCGACACACCTAAAATACCTAGCATATTAAAAATGTTACTGCCTAAAATGTTACCCACAGCCACATCGGCATGTTTACGCAACGCCGCAATAACCGACACAGTTAACTCAGGTAACGACGTACCAACAGCCACAACGGTTAAGCCAATTACACCCTCAGATATACCAAATGCTTGCGCTACACCAATTGCACCAATCAACAATACTTTAGAGCCAACAATCAATAGCGCCAAACCGGCAATCAGCATCGCACTGCTAACGAGCAAAGATTGTGGTAATACTGTTACTTCGTTTGCTTCATCTACATGCAACAACGCCTGCGCAGATTGCTGCTGCTTTTCAGTTTTGTAAGTGTAAATAAGGTAAATAAACAGCATGGCGAGAAGTAGCAAACCATCAAAAAAACTAATAAAGTGATTAAACGCCAACACACTAAAAATAACAGACGACGCCAACATAACCGATGCATCACGCTTTAGCGCCAACGCCGAAATAGTTAGCGGCGTTATAACCGCACATAAACCTAAAATAAGCAGAATATTACCAATATTACTGCCCACCACATTACCCACTGCAATATCTGCTTGGTGACTCATAGCCGCATCAATCGATACCACAAGCTCTGGTGCCGACGTACCAAAGCCAACAATAATTAAACCGCTTAACAAAGGCGACAGCCCAAAACGCTTCGCCGCCGCCAAAGAGCTACGAATTAGCGCCTCACCACCGAGTGTAAGTAAAGCAATACCGAATAACAAAAAGAGTAAATTAGTCATAAATGTTAATAATAAAAGATGATGGCGGAGTATGACCTGCTTTTAAAATATACGCCATTAATTATAGTTGTGATTCAATGAAACCGTAGGTCGTGCTTTAGCGCGAAGATAAATACCAAAAGTAACAATCGCAGCTAAAGCTCGCTCCTACCATTAATCTACCTCTTATCGTAGGAACAGGCTTCAGCCGTGATGGTTTACCGTAGGCGTGAGTTTACCTCGCGCTTTTAAACCGTAGGTCGTGCTTTAGCGCGACAATAAATACCAAAAGTAACAATCGCGGCTAAAGCTCGCTCCTACCATTAATCTACCCCATATCGTAGGAACAGGCTTCAGCCGTGATGGTTTACCCGTAAGCGGGAGTTTACCCCGCGCTTTTAAATTGGTCGTGCTTTAGCGCGAAAATAAATACCAAAAGTAACAATCGCGGTTAAAGCTCGCTCCTACCATTAATCTACCGCATACCGTAGGAACAGGCTTTAGCCGTGATGGTTTGCGCTCGCAAAAATAACGTTAACTCACAAACCCAATTCGTAGGCGGGAGTTTACCTCGCGCTTTTAAATTGTAGGTCGTGCTTTAGCGCGACAATAAATACCAAAAGTAACAATCGCGGCTAAAGCTCGCTCCTACCATTAATCTACCCCATATCGTAGGAACAGGCTTCACTCGCTAGGTTAAAGTAATTAATCTATTAGTCGTAAAAGCCTATATTTTTAGTGGTTATTCAGGTACATTAATTTTTATACTAAAAAACACTCAGTAACTCATTCTTTTGTATTGATTTTTGCCATGGAGCGGTAGAGCAATGTCAGTTAACAGCATCGACTATTACAATCAGCACAGCAAAGATTTTATAGCCTCGTCGGTAAATGTAGATATGTCTGCGTTGTATGCTGAATTTACACCTTTACTCCCCAAACATGCGCTTATTTTAGATGCCGGCTGTGGCACTGGCCGCGATACAAAACACTTTATAGAGCAGGGTCTTACCGTTACCGCAATAGACGCAAGCAAAGAGCTTGTTGAATTTGCCACTAACTATATTGCTCAACCTGTTATTCATAAAACCTTTATGCAAATTGATGACACCAATATTTATGATGGTATTTGGTGTTGTGCAAGCCTGTTACATGTGCCAAAGAACGAACTTTCAACGGTATTTACCAAGCTCGCAACGGCCTTAAAAGCCAATGGTATTTTGTATGTGTCGTTTAAATATGGTGATACAGAGCGAATACACAATGGCCGCGAGTTTACAGATTTAACTGAGCATGGCCTACAACACATTATTAGCGCACAGCCATCGCTTTGCATAAGTAAACAATGGATCACTGGCGATCAACGTACAGAGCGCGGTCACGAACAATGGCTTAACGCCATAATACGAAAAGAGCCTTAAAGTTTATGAAAGCCATGCAGCAGCAACTCGACTTTATTGCTTATATTCAACGCATGCTGATTGAAGGTGATTTTAGTGCAACCTATAAATTTGCATTACTGCACGCGTTGGCCGATGTATGTGTAGAGCAGCCGCTTGAATCCGAGCAAGCAGCACTAAAAATAGAGTTAGCCACCTTGGCCGACAAACTTATTGAGCTTTATTGGCACCATGCCGTACCGTTTGCGTCAGATCAAACAGGCGAAAGCGCCTTACTAAAGCAAAACAGTGGCGCGCAATCTAAAGTGATATCGGTGCTGTATGAGTGTCAACAAAACAACATTCGTAATTTACGCGCATTAAAACAAAGCCCTTTGTATAAGCCAACATTTAACGCGGCAATGGCCACACTTAAAAGTGGCCCGCTGTGGCGTTTGCAAATATTAGCAAAACAAGCCGAATGCTTTTTATACCCGCATACCAACAGCACACAATACATTACCTTAAATGCGGGCATCGCCAGTTGTTTTAGGCGCTTTTATGATTTGGTGGTGTACTTGGCTAAAAACGCGTGGCTGCAAAAAATTCAAAGTATTAAACATAACCAAGCATTAATAGGCCCACAAAGCCAACTGCACGACTTTTTATTTGGCTTTGATCGTAACGCACTGAGTAAAGCTAAACCTGTGTTAATCGAGCTACAACACGGCAATTGCTTTTATTGCCAAAAGCCGTTGAATAGTAAAACGGAGGTTGATCATTTTATACCGTTTGCCCGCTATGCGAACGACTTAGGCCACAACTTTGTGGCCGCGCACAGTACGTGTAATAACAGCAAACGCGACTTTTTAGCCGCGCAGTTGCACCGCGAACGCTGGCAAGAACAAAACTTAGTAATAAATAGCCAGCATTTAACCCGAGAACTCAGTAATTACTTTAATTGTGATGCGGACAAGTCACGCTCGGTAAGTGATTGGGCGTATCAGGTAGCACAAGCGAACAGCGCGAAGTTGTGGTTAGCGAAAGACAGTTTTGAACACGCCGCTGGTATGGGGTTATATCTGCATAGCAAAGAGCAATCAAATGCCGAGCTTGATTTAGTGGCAGAAGAAAAGCCAAGGTATGACGCGTAAGCATGAAGCTTGCTCGCGCGAAAAGCGCTGTTTTTAAATTGTAGGTCGTGCCGTAGGCTCGATTTTATATCGCGCTTTTTAATTTGTAGGTCGTGCTTTAGCGCGTCAATGTTTTTAATTACATGGTTCTGTTATGGAAAAGGGATTAAAAACCTCTATTCGAGGTTTTTGCCAGATTGCTGGCGGCAACCAAGGGGCGAATACCGCCGTCCGCCCCTTGGAACCCCACGGCGCCCCGAGGATCACACTGTGTCCTCAAATTAAAAATTGATGTGAACGTAAGCGCCGTGTATTCGCCGTCCATGGCGAAGTCACGGCTTAACTTGCATCCATGCAAGTGATTACTCATCAATTTATAACTTTCGGGTGTGATCAAGGGGAATTGGAGTGTGTTGGTAGATTGAATTTGTAAATAAGCCTATTTTTCAATCATATAAAAATTTTTAAATGTGTTCTATTAATAAAATTATTTAACTTGCCTAAAAAGGATTAAAGATAGTGTTTTCAAATGTATTGCAGTTTTTTATTTCATCTTCTACCGGAGTATTAACTTTAATTTTTACAGCTGTGTTATTTCTTATTTTTTGCATTGGATATAATCAAGCAAAAAAAAATAATAATACTCCTTTTGTAAATTATGTGCCGACACTTTTAACAACGGCAGGTATATTCGGTACATTTTTAGGCATTGTAATTGGCTTGTTCTACTTTGATCATACAAAGATAGATGAAAGTATAACTGAATTATTACTTGGTTTGAAAACTGCATTTATAACTAGTCTCATTGGCTTGATGCTATCAATTGTATTTAAGGTATTACAAACAACTACTTTTATAAATGAAGAACTAATAAGTAATGAAGAGGCCACGCCTGAAAACATTTTAGCTGCAATAAAAGCTCAGGAAAATGCCACTAGTGACCTAAAAGCAGCCATTACTGGTAGTGAAGAAGGTACACTCCTAAGCCAGTTAAAGTTATTGCGCTTGAATGTAAATGATAATTCAGAAAAAGCACATAACCTTAGCGTCGAACAGTTCAACAAGAAGCTTGAAAAACAAGATGAATTTGCTGACAAGCTTTGGATTAAATTACAAGATTTTGCCGATACGTTATCTAAATCCGCAACAGAAGAAATTATTGCAGCCTTAAATAATGTAATAGCTGATTTTAATCAAAAGCTTACCGAACAATTTGGCAAAAACTTTCAAGACCTAAATGAGGCAGTTTTTAAATTAGT
Source organism: Pseudoalteromonas sp. NEC-BIFX-2020_015 (assembly GCF_012952265.1). Lineage (NCBI taxonomy): Bacteria > Pseudomonadati > Pseudomonadota > Gammaproteobacteria > Alteromonadales > Pseudoalteromonadaceae > Pseudoalteromonas > Pseudoalteromonas sp. NEC-BIFX-2020_015. Next base: position 89,349 of record NZ_JABCJL010000013.1, on the reverse strand, counting down.
TGAGTGGCAAGAAAACTATCGCATTCAACTTGAAGAAATGAAAGCTCAATATAGTCATGGTGTAGAAGCTATTGTTAAAACGGAAGGATCAGTGGCAAGCATTAATGAACATGCTAAGTCTATTCCTCAGTCAATGGATACCTTGACTGAAGTTATGGAAGTAAACCAGCATCAATTAGCTGAGCTTGAAAGGCATTTACAGGCATTTGAGAAAATGCGCGATAAAGCTGTTGAAGCAGTACCTCAAATACAACAACATGTTGAGAATACAGTAAAAGATATCGGTGCTGCAGTAGAAGCTGCAAGTACACATTACACGTCTTTATTAACCCACTCTGATGAGTACATTAACAAGCATATTGCAAGCTCAGAAGCTTTGTTGGATAAATTTGTGAATACTACTGAGCAAGGTATCGATGCAGTAGGTAATAAGCTAATAAATAGCTCTGAAAACATGGGTAAAGCATTAGATTTAGCTAGTACTGAGTTTACTAACAATGCTTCAAGAACAAATGAAAGTTTGCAATCTAGCTCTGATTATTTAGCAGATGGTAGCGATAAGATGAAACAGCATATTTCAGATACTGTTTCAGATTTAAATAATAACATGAGAGATCTTATTGAGAAGATTGTCGTTGAAGCGCGCACAATGAGCACTACTTTCAAAGATGCAAACAGTGAATTATCTCAAGATACTAAACAAGCTAGAGATATTTTCTTATCAACAAATTCAGAAGTAAGAGAGCAAATAAAGCGCGTAATTGAGCAAGCGGCTCAAGAACAAATGCAGCAAACTCAACGTACTTTTATAGCCATTGAAGAGTCGGCTAAACAACAATTAACGAAAACACATGAAACTGTAGAGCACCAATTAAAAATGATTGACCAATCAATGCAAGAGGAGCTAACTCGTGCATTACAGCTTATGGCTAATTCCTTAGGTCAAATTTCTGGTAAATTTGCTGAGGATTATCAAGTGCTAACACAACAAATGAGAAAAGTCGTTGAACAAGGAGCAACGGTTTAATGGAGCATATTTTTGGTAAACGTAAACAGTCAGAGGAAGGTGGGGAGCATTGGTTATCCATTTCAGATTTAATGGCTGGGCTGATGATGGTGTTTTTGTTTATTGCCATTGTTTTTATGCGCCACACAATGAAAGAAAATGAAAAAATTAAAAGTATAGCTGTTGCCTACCAAGAGAAACAAGTCGCTATATATGAGTCTTTGATAAAAGAGTTTGATGAAGATTTAGAAAAATGGGGTGCTGAAATAGATAGGGAAACTTTGGCTTTTAATTTTAAATCACCAGATGTTTTATTTGATAATGGTGATATTGATATTAAACCTGCTTTTGCAGGTATTCTAGATGATTTTTTCCCGCGTTATTTAAAGGTACTTAAACCATTTAGAAGTTCTATTGACGAAGTTCGAATTGAAGGGCATACCAGCAGTGAGTGGAATAAGGACAGTAGCGATGAAGAGGCTTACTTCAAAAATATGAGACTTTCACAAGGCAGAACTCGTTCTGTACTTTCTTATTTATATTCACTTGTGCCAGAAGAAACACCATGGATAAAACGTAATATCGCAGCGGTTGGATTTTCATCATCACGCTTAATTATGACTGAGCAAGGCATTGAAGATACAGAGAGATCAAGACGTGTAAGTTTCAGAGCTATTACAAACGCCCACATACAGATTAAGCGTATTTTAGAGGCACAAGAGTAATGAAGCTTGAAATAGATTTCAATACTCTGCAATCTGCAGCCATAAAAATGGGGGCGTCGAATAAGCAAACTAAGCTCGACTCTACCCTTAGTCAATTAAGCGCAATAGACAGCGGGTTAGGCGAAGGCTTGGTATTAGGTGAAGATTTACAGCTTTCTGAAATTGAGAATATTAATAGTCTTTTGTCTTATAAAGGACGACAAATAATGCTCTATATCCCAGAGCAAAGGAGTAACATAGAAGAAGTCATAAAAAATGGCAAGATAAAAGAAGCTCGTCGTTTACACGTTGCAGAGTGCGGTACAATTGAAGATATGAGAAATAAGGGTTTCTTTGATCGTTACCAAGTTACTAACGATATTAGCGGTAGCTATCCGGTAGCCGGTCGACAGCATTATCGAGGAGAGTGGATTGAAAGTAAAGCAGAGCTCGGTGTATGCAAAAACTGCTTAAGGGTTTTAAATTACAAAGGTTACGCTGATCTCAAAGGTGATGCCAAGCAAAAGGTGTTTTTAGAGCTTAAACTTTCAGAGCTGTTTAGTACTTATAGCTCTTATTTTAAACACTATCCCATGCGATCAAAAACGATTGGTAGTTATACTCAAGATTGGGACAAAATATCTGAAAGGTATCGGCAGCAGCAAAACTATACTTGTGAGCAATGTGGTGTAGTGCTAACTAGGTATAAAAAACTGTTACACACCCATCATATTAATTGCGTAAAAACAGATAATTCATTAAATAACTTAAAAGCTTTATGCGCAGATTGCCATTCTAAGCAGCCTAATCACGACCATATGCATGTCCTTCATGATGATCGCCTGCTCATTAATCAACTTAGAAAAGAGCAAGGCAAATTCGATTGTAGTGATTATCAAGAGGTATTGCTTTACGCAGACTCAGCACTCGAAGGTTTGTTACTCAAATGCAAAAAGTACAATTTACCTTCTCCCGAGTTAGGTATCAGTGTAAGGAATGGAGACAACTTTGTTTCTATTGACTTAGCATGGCCGAGAAAAAAGTTCGCAGTAGTTATTGAAAAAGATCAAATACAACTTCTGAGGACACAGGGCTGGACGGTTTATTTAGCGAGTGATTGCCTTAATAATTTTGCCAGTATGCAACAAATGATACGCTAAATAACATATAGGTTTGTTTAGCGTGAAGCTTTTAAATTTGTTTTGAAGGAACTGACTTTAGCCGTGATTTTTACATGGTTTTGGGAGCGGGATTTAATAACCTCTATTCGAGGTTTTATCGCGTTGGCGATGGCAACCAAAGGGCGGCTGCCGCCGACCTCTCTCTGGACTCTCTCGGCGCACCCGAGGATCACACTGTGTCCTCAAGTTAAAAATTGATGTGAACGTAAACGCCGTGTATTCGCCATCCATGGCGAAGTCACGGCTTAACTTGCATCCATGCAAGTGATTACTCATCAATTAATAACTTTCGGGTGTGATCACGGGGAGTTGGAGTGTGTTGGTAGATTGGTGTAATCAATTACTGGTTTACTGTTTTATTTCATTCAAACCTGAATACAAAATGAACATTTGTTGCCGCAATAATAATTAACTGTTACGTTAGTAACCACATAATAAGAAAGGACTCTACTAAATGAAACTCAACCAAGTTTTATCAATTGTTAACCAAGTCGAAAAATCTAAATTCATTTCATGCCTCGATCGTCTTTGTTCTGATGCTGCTAAAAATAATAAAACTTTAGCCAAAACAATCGATAATATTGACGGCCAAATCAAAAATGCTTCAGGCAGCGAAATAACTCAGTTATTTAATACAGTTCGCGAATTTTTTAAAGTATCTGTAAAAGAACAGATTTTAATGAGTACTGCTCAGCTTAACTTATTGGTTAATATTTTAAGTCGTGACGGCAACGGAGTTGCCAGAATAAGCTGGATTGAGTCGCTCTATGAAAAAGAGTGGGCTGAGCTATCTACGCTTTCAAAAGAATTAAAAGAGTGTATTCATCAAGGCTCTAGTGAGAGTTTTTTAGAAAGAAATCGAGCACTAAAAATCTATCACGCTTGTATGAAAGAAGCATATTTTAATGACGAAAAAAATAACCGTGATGCCAAAGTTACCGATGATGAACGCAGTATTCTTAATGTGCTTGCAGATGAGTTAAATCTCACTACAGATGAATGTGCTGCTGTTGAGCATTTAGTTGATGTTATTCCTAAGAATGGTGTGCTAGATGCTTTAAATAGCCTAAGGGATATAGGATTAGTATTTATCAGTAAAAAGCGCCAAGAGGTATTTATTCCTGATGAAATAGTTACCTTACTGAATGAAATTCAAGGAAAAGACCTTGCCGATAAATATGTTCTAAGGATATTAAGAACCTGTACTGATGCAGAGCTTTCCAATGCACTTAAAGCTCATGGCCGTAAGATTCGAGGCGTAAGCCGAACTGATAAAATTCAAACAATTATTCATTCAGGTATTAGCGCTGCAAAACTATTGTCTGATGATGTTCATAACGTTGAAGATAATCAAAACCAGCGTAAAGAACGATTAAAACAACTGATCCAAGATTTAGAAATTGATACCGAAAAACTAGGCACAACTTTAGATGAGCGTATTGGTTTAATATTGTCATCGCTATCAGGTGCAACAGAAAAAGAGTTTGATTCTCTAAGTGCAAGCGGTTTTAAACAGCTTCTAAAAACATTAGAAGAACACTTCCCAACAATGCAAGCTGTGCTAAAAGAAGCGTTTGAACTCGAAGCGAACGAAGTGATTGACACTGAAAAGCTTCGAGCTTTGAGTATTACACCACATGATATTTTATATTTACTCTCAAATGACGAAGTAAAAGAAGTTCGTGACAGCATGGGCTTATCTAAACGTGGTAACCCGCGCTTTGCTATCTTAGAGAGCTTTGCTAATGCGACAGATAAGTTGATTGAAAATTACGACGCACTAGCACGCCGCGATATTAATGCACTAAGAGAGGCTGGAGCAGATGTAACCGAGGCTGACATTGGCGTTAAGTTTGAAGAAGTCACAAAAGCTATTTTTGAAATATTAGAACTTAATATTGATGAAGATCTCCGAAAAGACTTAAACACCACTAAAGATAAAGCCGATATCGTAATTTCACTCAGTGATAACGACATAATTATTGGCGAAGCAAAAACCTGTAAAAATGGTGACTTTGCCAAATATTCAACAACGTCTCGCCAAGTAAAAGCCTATGTAACCCGCGCAGAAAATCAGGGTAAACGCGTAGCACAAGTATTGATAATTGCCCCCAGCTTCTCAGATGATTTTATAGAGTCTGCTGAAATGGATACAGAAGTAAACATTTCACTACTCGAAGCACATGGTCTTAAGTTAATACTTGATGCTTATAAGTCAAAGCGTAACCCTAGTTTCGCGCCTAAGTTACTGACCAAGGGGGGGTTGCTAAAAGCTGAATTGATAGCGAAGAATATATAATATTGAATAATAGATATTTATTACTTTTTATGAGGTTTTATGAAGTTATATGTAAAAGATTTGGACACCGGAGAAAAAGTGTATTTGCAACAAACTGCAAAAGATAGAGAACAGCTGGTAAAGGTTTTAGGGTCGGAAAAATTTAAAGTACAAAATAAAATATACTTCGTTGAGAATGTACAAGCAGAAATTGATAGTAAAACTGCTCCAGCCATGGCCCTTGGTGGCGTAATTGGGGTTTTGGGAGGAGTGCCAGGCGTATTAATAGGAGGATTAATAGGAGGGTTACTTGGTAATAACTCTGATGAAGAAGATAAATTAAAAGTTGCGAATTTTAACCGGAGTAGACATGTACAAAAGAATTAACTTTGGGCTTCTATTTGTAATGATATTACTATTCTGTTTCTCGTTCTTTTATATTTCAAATAAAAAGCTGATAAACGTGAGTATTAGGCAAGTGTTAGAGTGGAAAGAGTTGAATTTATCAATATGGATATTAGTATCGATTTCCTTTTTTATTCATTATTTGGCAGAAAAAAATAATAAGATAAATTATTCAGGTTTGATCTATAAGCACTTCGGTATTTTTGCAGATTCAGCTTTTGCGGCAATAACTTATGGCTTAGCCGCAACTACTTCAGCCGCTATTTTGAAAGGAGTATATATTCAGCAGTTTTTTGGCGATGTAGTTTATTTTAACAACTTTAGTTCGTTAGATATTAATTCAATGCTAGTTGTATGTATTTTTCTGCTGGGTTACTCATTCTGGGCAACGGTTAAAGCGGTTATTAATGCGATACTACAAGGCCATTCTGAAGATGCTGTTCCGGTTTATGATTGAATATCTCACCCAACCGCCAATTTTCCAGCCTCATGCCACATTTCACTTGGCATGGGGTTGGTTCATTCCCACGTAATACTCATCGGCTGAGTGTCGTTGTGGCTTCGGTATTTAACCTCACCGTAGCATACAAATCTATAGTTTAGTTAGTAGATACAAAAGCTGACTTTTTTATTTAAGAGCCTAAACTTTAAAAGGTCTATGGCTTAATTTCTTTACTCAGCTCATTAACTAAATCATGTGTGAATGGCCAAGGAATTCCTCCTTTTCTAGTTAGCTCTTTTAAGTCAGGCGTAATTCTTTCAATATTTTTTGCTGCATTTAGATAAAGCCGATTTTGTTTTATGATGCTTTTTTCTAGTAATTCTAATCGCTCTCTTTCACTCTCGATTTCGTATTTTTGTACTGTGATTGATTCTAGTAGCAACTCTTTTTCATTTACTAGCAATTGAACTGCATCTCTGTCTTCATATAACTGCACTATTTCGGATTCTAATTTTAACTTCCTAAAAGAAAGTTCACTGACTTCACTCTCTAGGCTTTTATTAAATTGTTCAACTAATAACTTTTTTTCTTTTTGAAAAGCCTTAATAGCACTTTCTTTATTTTCTTTAATGGTAAAATTTTTAACACTGTTTAATTGATTAATATCTTCTAGTAGTTTTTTATTCTTATTTATTAAATCTTGGTTTTTAAAATTCAGTTCGCTTCTTAGTCTAGCTTCATACTCATCTATTTCATTTTTAAGATTTGATCTGGACGCTATGTTTTCATTTATCTGAGCTAGTTTTTGTGACGCATATTTAATATTTTCTACAAGCCCTTTATATTCTTTTCTATAAGCACTACGAATTTTATCTTCGTCGTTTTTTACAATCACCTCAAGATTATTTTTGGTATATGATAAATCTCGTAATTGCTCTTTGAGAAACGTTACGGCTGCATTTAAACTTGTCTTTTCTTGTTCGTATCTATTTAAAAACTCCCTTCTTTCAAACATTAAATCTTTAATTGATTGACGTTCATGTGCATGACATAGCTCACCTATAAATCCAGCAGGAGCAATACTCAGCCATTTTGCATTTGAGTTTTCAAATAAGTCACTCACTTCTTCTAATGTTATTACTTCAGAGGTAGGAACGAAATTACTAAAGTCGAACTCGATAGCGTTTTTATTTAGCCTTCTATATTCACTAGTTTTCTCAGTCCCGCAGAAATGTGATACTGCTATTTCAATTAAAATTTGCTCACCCTTTGAATAACCAATCACGTCAGGAATTCGTTTTGAATTATCAATGGGAGTTTCAATATCAACATTATCAAAAATAAGTGTAAAGTTATAAGGATCAAAGTTACCAATTGGTATTGTTAGCTTTTTATTGTTGTTGAGTACTTCTTTGGCTAACAAGTGAAGCTCTGTTTCGTAGCTCCATTTACAGTGTTTTGCTTTTTGATCATCTGGAGCATGGGCGAAATGGTTTGCTTGTACAGCTCCTTTTTTGGCAATTAACTGTGATCCGCAATCAATGCAAGTACAATTACATTTTAGGCCTCTTTGAACATCATCAATACTCGTGATCCAGTTTTGCTCATTGTATGCCCTCGTCATTTTATAGTTATGGCTCATCAAACATCCTTATTTTAAATTATCACCCAACTGCCAATTTCCCAGCCTCATGCCACATTTCACTTGGCATGGGGTTGGTTAACTCCCACGTTATATTCATCGGCTGACTGCCGTTGTGGCTTTGGTATTTAACTTCGCCGTAGTTTACAAATCCCATAGTTCGGCCGTTTTCGTCTTTGCCTTGTTCGCGCACAAATAGCAGGATGGTTTTGCCTGTTTTTTGATGCTCAATATAACTAAGGCCACGGCCGTGTTCAGGGCGGGCGCTGTTTTGCGTTTGCCAGTGGAACAGAGTAGGGCTAATTGCGTAGTCGTGATACAGCGTGGTGGGCGAGTAGGTTTTCTCACATTTATTGAGAGTGACGAATAGTAGCTCAAGGTTTTGGTCGTTAAATACAAGAACACCCTCACGAGCAGATGACTTTTGCTCAAATGTGTGAGCGCCAAATGCTGCGAGTATTTGCTGGCGCGTGTAGCGGCTGTGTAATTTTATTGCATGATTGGGTAAACATGCTAAATCGCTTTCTTGCTGGTGAATGCGGTTTATTAAAAGCGCTATCACTTGAGTAAGTTCGTACTGTAACTCTTGGTGTTTTAGTGCTTGTAAGCTTTGCTCAAGCGTTTTAAAACTTAAACTTGTGCCTGTGCTATCCCAAAAGTTGTAATGCGCCATAAGCGCGTACTGTTGATTTTGTGGCGTTGGGGTAAAGTTAAAATCGTTGTTACATAAATCACGTAAAAAGCATAAGTAACTGAGCGAGTCGCAGCCGAGTAACTGGGTGTTGATAGCGCGGTAATACGCGGCAGAAATATCGGCTTGGTCTGCGGGTATTTCATCACCTTTTAGCCAGTGCCAGCCACCTATCTTGCCGTCTTTTGGTTTGTAAATATCTTCCAGCGTGACTTGCGGATTTATGCGTAAAAAGTTACTGAGCGTAAGGGCGTCATTGGTGTGTTGCGAGTAGCTATTTATAAGCTGCTGTAAACGGCGTTTAGAGTTTATAGCTTGCTGAATATTTTTTAAAATTGTTTTTTGCGTGCGCTTTTGTAGCTCTATACGGCAACCCAGTGGTAAGTGCGGGAAGTTGTTTTCAATCTCGGTTTTTATTGGCTGGTTGCTTTTACCAATCAATGCGCGGAATTTACTGGCAAAGTCGTATTCAGGACGGGCATTACCGACAAAGTCGAGTACAGTACAGCACTGCTTTGATCTACTTAAAGAAAAGCTATTATCAGGTAAGCGAAGGCCACGGCCGAGTTGCTGTAAAAACAGTGTTAGGCTTTCAGTTGGGCGTAAAAATAGCAGGGTATCGACTTCTGGAATATCGACACCTTCGTTAAAAATATCAACCACGCAAAGTATTTGTATTTCGCCTTGGCGCAGTGCTTGCTGTTTGGCCGCGCGCTCATTAGTATTTTTGCTAGTTAGCACATCGGCGTTTATGCCCGCTAAGTTAAATTTAGACGCCATAAACTCTGCGTGTTTTTGGCTAACGCAAAATGCTAGCGCTTTAATGCTGTGAACATTAGTTACTATATCAGCAAGGCTGTATATAATTTTGTTAGCGCGGCTGTTTTCCCCTGTATAAAGGTTACTTAGCTCGCTGATATCGTAACGGCCACCTCGCCATGTTATTTGACTTAGGTCGATATCGTCATCTAGTCCAAAGTATTGAAATGGGCATAAATGGCGTTGATTTATTGCTTCTGGCAAGCGAATTTCAGCGGCTATTACGCCGCAAAAATCATCGAGTATATTTGCGCCATCTTGTCGCTCTGGTGTTGCGGTTAAGCCAAGTAATATTGTGGGTGTAAAGTAACTTAAAATAGCGCGATAACTTGCAGCGCTTACGTGATGTACTTCGTCTATTACTATGAAGTCGTAGTAATCATGCGTTAAATTAAGCGATTCAATTTGGCTATTCAGTGTTTGGATTGACGCAAATAATTGGTTGTAACGCTGCGGTTTGTAGTTACCCACCCAGAGCTCACCAAAGTCATTATTTTTAAGCACACCACGGTAAGCACTTTGCGCTTGTTTGAGTATTTCTTCGCGGTGGGCAACAAACAAAAAGTGTGCGTTTGGGTTTTTATCGTAAACGGTTTTAAAGTCGAACGCCGATATAATGGTTTTACCCGTGCCCGTTGCAGCAACCACTAAATTTTTAAAGCGGTTATGCACGCTACGTTCAACGCTTAGTTTTTCTAAAATAGCGAGCTGGTGCGTTTTTGGTGTTATATCAAAATAAAACTGGCTGCTTGCTTGGCCAACACCGCGTTGCTCATTAAGTGAATTTATGAGTTTTTCTTTACATTTAGCTTTGCCAGTAAACAGCTCGAAATCTGGCGACTGCCAATAGGTTTCAAAGGTACTTTTGGTTTTAGCTATGATGTGCGGAATTTCTTGCGCGGTAATTTTTAAGTTCCACTCAAGGCCGCTGGTAAGCGCCGAATGCGATAAATTAGACGAGCCAATATAACCGGTATGAAAACCCGTATTACGCATAAACAAGTAAGATTTTGCGTGTAAGCGCTCTTGCTGATTGTTGTAACTCAGCTTTACCTCGGTATTTGGCAAGTTTGCTAAAAACTCAACCGCTTTAGCATCTGTTGCACCCATGTACGAGGTGGTAATTACTTTGAGTTTATTGCCACTCTTGGTAAACGCTTCCAGTTCATTTTTAAATATGCGCAGCCCCGTCCATTTTATAAATGAGACAAGCCAGTAAATCGTATCGGCAGATTTTATTTCACGCTTTAGCTCGGTTTCGAGTGAGATCCCCGCATTCGCGCCGCTAAATAATTCGCTTTGGGTAAGCCCTGTTAGCGGGAATATATCTTTGGAGTAATCTTTAAGATTTGCAGCAATGGGATTTTGAGTATTAAACAATGCGGTAAGGATGCGGCCTTGGCTGTCGATAAGATTTTCGTTGATCAGCTCATCATCGCGGATATGCTCTTTAAGCCACAGCACTAGGCTGTTTGCTAGGTTTATTTGCTCCTGCAAACGCTCGTCTGAATTTGGGATAGCATCAATTGCATGTTCAACAAGCTTGCCTAAAAAGCGCGAAAGCCACGTTGCAGCCTCAGCCGATTCTAGTTGGCGCTCACCCACGTAAAATTGATCGCGATTTAAATTTTGCTCAATTACTTGTGTAATTAACTGCTCGTAAATACCAATCTGTTGCATTAAATCGCTCCCTGTTTGCGAGCATTCAGTTTACTAAAAAATGCAATGTAAACAAGCAATAAGTGAGAGTGAATTGAGGAGTGCTGTAAAAGCACTCTAGTCGCCATGTGATATTTAGGGTACTTGAAATTAAAAACAATATGCGGGGTTAGAGTTGTATACTAACCCGTCAAATAGTTAAGGAACTCGTCTTTGGAAGCGAACACCTTAAACATTTTATTTGTTTGTATTTCAGTTTGATTTAACAACCAATCAAAAGCCTCTTTTTTATAGCCCTTTCCATCGAAAACAATAACCACCGTTTCTTCTGGTGCATTATTTAATGACTCATAAAAGAATGGAAATTTTTGATCAACTGAGCCACTTTGTACTTGTCGATGGGCTTCAACTCTTAACAGCCCTTTGATTTTATGATGTATTAAAAAGGTACTATGGCGTGTACTGCCGTACATATCTTGGTAGGCTGCACGCTTTATATACTTTTGTGGTTGTGGTTGAGTGTCGTGACACTCAAGAAAGCCTATTAAGGTTAGATCTTCTTCAAGCTCGGTACAAAACTTACGGTTTGATTCTTGCGGTGATCCCGTTTGCTCGTTTTTATCGGGTATTTCATCAAATAATGGTAATTGACCATCCATGTAATTATTCTCCTTTTAATTGAACAATTAACATACTAAATAAAAGGCAGTTTTTCAATATGACATATATCTGGTTAGTTCATGGGTTTGTTGGTAGGAGCGAGCTTTAGCTGCGATGTTTGCTTTAGATATTTATTGTTGCGCTAAAGCACGAGCTACAAAATCGCGGGGTAAACCCGCGCGAGGTAAACTCCCGCCTACATTGACCATCAAACTTTAATAGGCGCTGTACTTTCACATTCCCCACAGACTAATGAGTAAGACTCTTTGCGTTTGCTCACTTTGGTATTGGTGCTGCTACATTGAGGGCAGGGCGTTTTCATTGGTGTGTTTGTTTTGCAATTGCCGCAGGTGGCAAAGTACCCGTATCGGCCTGAGCGGGGTTGAAGGTCTGTTTTATTGCCACATTTTTTACAGGCCAAATCTATTTGGTTAATTGTACACGATTGCTCCGCGGGGATTGGCGGAGTAAACGTTGGTTCAATCTGTATGGGTTTTTCTTGATAAATTGGGGTTGGTTCGTTGATCTCTTCAGCCAATATTTTAGGCTCTACGTGTGCGGGGGATAATAAGTTTTGGTCTAAAATAAATTGGCAAATTCTGGCTAAGCTTTCTTCACTAAACCATGGACGTGTATTTTTTGAAAAAAGATGCAAAGCATTAGGTATTGATGCTGGCAGTTTCATTATCTCAAGCAATTTATCGGCAATAAACTCTGATTTTACAAGCCGAGTAGCAATATCTTGTGGGGCTTTGTTGCGTTGGATAATTGCATTACTAGATATGGCACAAATGCTATGCCATTCGCGACCACCAAAGTTTTGCTGTATTTTGCCAAATATTTTTGGGAGCAGTTGTGGGGCATTGTCTCTCATCAGGCTTTTTAATAATGCTTGCTGTAACTCAACTTGTTTGATTGGCGATGGCATGCCTTGCCATTGACCACGGTAACTACGACTCCATTCTTGATGTTCATTAATAGAGACTTCCCCGGTGATGCTTTTAGATTCAATAAGAATAAAACCATAGGTGTAAGCGATTAAGTGGTCTACTTGTGCGGTTTCACCATTATGTTTGAATTTTACATCGTTGAATACAAAAACTTGTGGATGATCTTTAAACGCGCGACGCAGATAAAACGCTACATCGAGCTCTTGTTTTTGGCCAGCTTGTATTTTGGGTGAAGTAGAGGTTATGAGGGTTTTATCTTTTAAAATCATGAGGAGTCCTTTTCAATCATGTATTTGCATATAATAACATTGAAGTACCTAATAAAAATACTGGTCTGATTGATTTGCTTCAAAATATGTCAGCATATTTAAAGGGAAGCGTAAACATTTTCGCGCTAAAGCACTACCTACAAAATCGCGGGGTAAACCCGCTGCTACGGGTGTTTAAATTTTATAAGCTGGGCTTTATGCCGCGCAAATTAAAGCACCATAAAACGCAAACTTGCGCGAGGTAAACTCGCGCCTACGGGTTTGGTTTATTGTTCATCAACTAGCTCTACAAACAATCACAGCTAAAGCTGGTTCCTGCGGTGTTATATACCATCAAAATGATATGAGAACATCAATTAAGTGTCGTATGTTTGCATTGTTAAAGTGTCGTATGTTTGCTATATTTTATTTAAGCAACGAGAGTAATTAATATGACAATAGCGAGTAAAGTAACCACAAGAATAAATCGCTCTAAGCGTTATGTTTTTGAGCGCACTGATTTTGCTGATATTGCTGGTTATGATCAAGTTGGCCGTGTATTAAAAAAGCTGGTTGATAGTGGTCAATTGTTACGTATTGGGTATGGGCTTTATACCAAAGCGCGAGAAAATCGCATTACTGGTAAGTTAATGCCTGCATCACCTGCGGGTGCAGATGGAGTCATTTTAGAGGCTATTGAAAAGCTGGGTGTTGAGTATCAATTTGATGAATTTTCACAACGCAGTCTTAATGGTGAAAGCTTACAGGTTCCCGCTTCATTTAAAATAATGACCAGCAGTCGATTTAAGCGCAAGATTGTTGTAAATAATAGCGCTATCAATGCGAATTGATAGCGATTTATTTTTAGATGTAGCTGATGCTCTTGGTATGGGTAACCCTGCCATTGTTGAAAAAGATTATTACGTAGTTATATTACTTAAGCTACTTTCAGAGTTATCTTTTGATACGCATTCTTTAGTTTTTTCAGGTGGTACGGCATTAACAAAGTCAGGTATTAAAACTCATCGAATGTCTGAAGATGTTGATATAAAAATCATTCCTAAAGATTTATCTGCCAATACTTCTAAAGCCAAAAGAAGAAAGGCTAGAAAGGCGCTCCATTTACAGCTAATTGCTGCAATTAATTCAGATGATTATTTTTCTGTAGAAAATACTCCAACCGTGTTCGATGAATATCGATATCAACAAATTGATATTCGCTATCCTCAAGCCCATTCAAAAGCTCCATGCTTACGACCGTTTATTAAATTAGAGCTTATAGAAACGTTACTTTTTGATAATGTGCAAAGCCGCAATATATCTTCTTTAGTGAACGAGGTAACTCAACAGTCACCAGAAGTGTCACTGATGGATTTTTCTAGTATTAAGAGTACACAAGCTGAAAAATTAGTGTCTATGCTCAGGCGGACAGCGAGCTTTGTACGTGATAATAAAAGAGACGATGATCCTGCACTAATTCGCCATATTTATGATACGTATTATATTCAACAAGCTGGATTGGCGAATGTTCAAGATGTGGTGCCTTTAGTACAAAAAGTCATCGCGGAAGATATTACTCGTTATGCAAATCAGCATGCTGAATTTATGGAAAATCCAATTACTGAACTTAGGTTCGCTTTAGGTGTATTACAAGCGAATCCACTTTATGAAGTACGTTTTAATAAATATGTCGTGCCAATGGTTTATGGTAATCATAGCCTTAATTGGGAGCATGCATTTGATGTATTTAAGTTATATTGCTATCAAGTATTAAAAAATCTAAAGCTTTAATTGCTGTTGCCAACGCGACATTAACCATCAAATTTGAAATTAAAAGCCAAAGCGCGAGGTAAACTCCCGCCTACGGGTTTGGTTTATTGTTCATCAACTAGCTCTACAAAAATCACAGCTAAAGCTGGTTCCTACGATATCGGTTGTTGGTAGGAGTGAGCTTTAGCCGCGATGATTGCTTTAGCATTTATTGTCGCGCTAAAGCACGACCTACAAAATCGCGGGGATTTGTCGGCGGCGGGGCCTTACGCCGCGCAAATTTAAATGTCATAAAACGCAAACCTGCGCGAGTTAAGCTTCCGCCTACGGGTTTGGTTTATTTTTCAGTAGCTCTACAAACAATCACAGCTAAAGCTGTTTCCTACGATATTTGGGTAGTTCATGGGGTGTTGGTAGGAGTGAGCTTTAGCTGCGATGATTGCTTTAGTATTTATTGTTGCGCTAAAGCACGAGCTACAAAATCGCGGGGTAAACCCGCTGCTACGGGTGTTTAAATTTTGTTTGCGGGGCTTTATGTTGTGTAAATTTAAATGTTATAAAACGCAAACCTGCGCGAGGTAAACTCCCGCCTACGGGTTTGGTTTATTGGTCATCACCTAGCTCTACAAAAATCACAGCTAAAGCGGGTTCCTACTATATAGGTTGATGGTAGGAGTGAGCTTTAGCTGCGATGATTGCTTTAGCATTTATTGTCGCGCTAAAGCACGACCTACAAAAGCGTGGGGCTTTTTTGTAGGTGGGGCTTTATGCCGCGCAAATAAAGCACCATAAAACGCAAACTTGCGCGAGGTAAACTCCCGCCTACGGGTTTTGATCGTTTACTTTATTCTTTTTAAATACCTGTTAATTTAGCGCTACAACTTTTCCTTGTAGGCTGGGTGTTTGTGTAATTATGTCGTGTATTAAAGTTATTAATTGCTCAGCTGTGGCTGATGGCTTGTTGAAATGCGGCCATAGTGCATAAATAGGCCTTGCAGGGATCGCGATTGGTGACGTTATATAACTAAATTGGTTTTTATGTGTAATGCTGTCAATTTCGCTCATGGGTAGCAGCCCTACACCATAGCCTGATTCAACCATATTTTTAGCGATGGTAATATCAAAACAAAAGCTGATGTGTGCATACTCTTCTTTAAGTAGTTTAAGTAAACCCGTTGGAAGTTGTGATTCTGCATAAGGGAGCACTAGTCGCGACAGTGGCGCCTGGTGTTTTACGACAAACTTAATCGCTATATTGCCTAGGCGTTTTTGAAAGTAGCTTGAGTCTTGCTGCTCGCCTACGCGAATAGCTAAATCAAAGCGTTTTTGGCTTAATTGGCTATTCGTGTTGCTTGGATAAATGTGTAGATTAAGCGCTAAATTATTAGCTGAAAATGCATTGAGTGCAGGCATTAATGGCCCAGCAATAATATTTTGTGGGCACAGCAAGTAAAAATCACTGGCCTCAAGTGTGGGCGAGTTTAGTTGATTTAAATGCGTGTTGAGCGTTAATACCTGCTCGGCCAGTTCATTATAAAGCTGCTCACCTTTTGCTGTGAGCACAATCCCTCTGGCGGTACGTTGTAGTAAGGGATTGCCTAACTTTTCTTCTAAAGATTGAATACGTCGTGAAAGGGTTGATAAATTTAAGCTTAGATCTTTAGCTGTTTGGCTCATGCTTTTACGTCGTGCTATTTCTATAAATAAATGTAGATCGTCTAGCATATCAATTTCTCAATCTTAGTTTGCATTATCGTGACTGTTTGCACGCCATCTCTTTGCATATAGTAACGCCAAGGAGGTGTTATGAAAATTCATTTTGTGTTTACTGCGGTGTTCTCTTTTTTGATGTCGTTTTTGTTATCTGCTTGGGTAACCTACGTTAATTTAGGTTTAAGTGAAACATTTTTACACAGTTGGCTAATTGCATTTATTAATGCGTGGCCTGCGGCTTTTGTGGTGGCATTTACTGTTGCTCCACCTATTCGCTGTGTTGTTATTAAATTTTTCAATAGGGGTTTAAAATGATTAATATAGTGGCAAAAATCACGCCTAATGCGGCATTATTTACTGAGTGTAAAGGGCGTTTACAGCAAATGTTACAACCAACATTAGCAGAGCCAGGGTGTATTCGTTTTGAGTTATATGAAGATTTAGATCAACAGTGTTTATTTTTAATAGAAAAGTTTGCATCACAAGATGCACTTGATGAACATTACCAGCAACCGTATGTGAAAGAGGTGTTCGCATTTTATGAATCAGCCCTTGCGTTACCTGTAGAGATTAATAAATTACACATGATTTAAACTTTAAGCGGGCAGATTATCTGCCCTGTGCTCAAGCGTTCTGCAATGTATTTTTTACTGGTTTTTTTCCTGATTTAATATCTACAATAGCGCTAAAATCTCTTTCGCTTTATCTCTGGTCAAGCAAGTGCTCATTGGGCTTTTTTTAAAGCGTTTTGCTGATGCTGTTTGCAGCTCCCCTGCGTATTTAATTTCTTTAGATTGAACAACGACTCTGCATGAAACGTTATGACCGTTTTCTGTGTAGCGCAGCTCTACTCTTTCTGATTTGTTAATTAAGTTTTTATAAGGGTAACCTTCATCAGTATTTATTTTTGATGTGGTTGTAGGTGCTGTATGAGCGAGACCACTGAATAAAAAGAAAGCTAATACTATTAGGTTTTTCATAAGTTATATTCCTGTTTTCGGATGGCTGACTGGGTGAGTATTGCGTGTATAAAAAATACTGACAAACGATTAAAAGTTACCTATGCTTAATTTTTTCTTAACTTGGGTGAGCTGTGAATTTACCGCCATTAAAAAGTCTTTGGTATTTTAAGCATGCTGCAGAGTTGGGAAGCTTTAAGCTTGCGGCTGAAAAATTATTTGTGAGTCAAGCAGCTGTAAGTCAGCAAATTCGATTGTTAGAGGCGAATTTACAGTGTGAGTTATTTACTCGTCATACTCGATTTGTTGCGCTAACCCGTCAAGGTGAGCAATTATTACCACATGTTTTAAAAGGCTTTAGTTGCTTACAAAATGGTGTAAATTCATTACGCCAAGATGAACAACCCCATTGTTTAAACTTATCAGTATTACCTTCATTTGCCAGTGGCTGGTTGTTGCAACATGTCAGTGGTTTTCAACGTGCTTATCCGGGTATTCATTTACGCATTGACCCCAGTGACCATCATGCTAATTTTTCTCAGGGGCATGTTGATTTAGGGATACGGTTTGGTTTAGGTAATTACAGTGATGTACATAGTGAACTGCTGGCTGATGACAGCTTATTTTTAGCTTATAAGCCTGGTCTACTTGATGTTAATTTGCCGCTTAAAGAGCAGTTGCTTAAACAAAACATTATTATGGATATTTGCCCCGATGCTGAGCAAGGATGGCAAACCTTAATCACTAGCTTGGGAGTTTGTCCAGCATCAGTTCCTGTATTTTTAGAAATAGATAATGCCGCATTAGTGATTCAAGCTACTTTAGCTGGCCAGGGGATTGCTTTAGTTAGGCGGCGTTTAATTGAGTCGCATATTAAATTAGGGCAGCTGGCTTTATTTCCTGGTTTTGAGTATGCGTGTAGTTATAAATATTATTTAGTGGGTCCGAAAGATCACTTTAAATGGGAAAAGGTCATTGCGTTTAAAGAATGGCTGTTGTCACAATTTAAACAAGATGATGAGGCGTTTAAACCGTATTTGTAATCAGGTAGTGTTTAATATTTGGGGCTTGGGGATACATAAACGCAGTGTACTTTAATAGCGATGATTGCTTTGTGTATTTATTGTCGCGCTAAAGCACGACTTACAAAAGTGCTAGGATTTGTCGTAGGCGGGGCTTTATGCCGCGCAAATTAAAGCACCATAAATGCAAACAGCGCGAGGTAAACTCCTGCCTACGGTTTTGGTTTATTTTTCAGTAACTCTACAAACAATCACAGCTAAAGCTGGTTCCTACGATATTTGGTTAGTTCATGGGTTTGTTGGTAGGAGCGAGCTTTAGCTGCGATGATTGCTTTAGGTATTTATTGTCGCGCTAAAGCGCGACCTACAAAAGTGCTAGGATTTGTCGTAGGCGGGGCTTTATGCCGCGCAAATAAAGCACCATTAAGCGCAACCTGCGCGAGGTAAATTCCCGCCTACGGGTTTGGTTTATTGTTCATCAACTAGCTCTATAAACAATCACAGCTAAAGCTGGTTCCTACGATATGGGTTGATGGTAGGAGTGAGCTTTAGCCACGATGATTGCTTTAGCATTTATTGTCGCGCTAAAGCACGACCTAAAAAATCGCGGGGTAAACCCGCTGCTACGGGTGCTTAAATTTTGTTTGCGGGGCTTTACGCCGCGCAAATAAAGCACCATTAAATGTAAACAGCGCGAGGTAAACTCCCGCCTACGGGTTTGGTTTTCACTCGCTAACAACCCCTATTCGATGCCTAGTAACTGATTAGACCTCTTTTGAGTACTTTATTGTATTTAAACTCGCTAAACTGTTTTTATATTCAAAGATTTGGTGATGCAAAAAAAGCCTTCGTCGCTTTCTACAAATATTGTTTAAGAGGTGTAAATGTATAAAAGGCAGGCGGGTAGGTCGAAGGTCATTTTTTTAGTACTTTTGGCGGTGTTAATTTTGGTTGTGGGAGTTAATTTATTTATTAACTCGTTCGATTCACAAGACACGCGAGTATATGCAGAGCCAATTGAAGCACTTGTGGAAAATGTGTATGTAAACTATGAGGATTTTAAGCCAGCAACGGCCCCGATCGTGAATAAAATAAAACCTGAGCACGTTGAAAAGCGTTTACGGCGTAATATTAACACTATAAAGCATGAAGCTCCCCCGCATATAGAGCATACTCCTCACCAATGGCTGGCGGTTAACCCTACATCAGAACAAAAACGGTTATGTAGTTTATTGGAGCGCCCACCACTTAAATTTACTAAAATATACGACCCAGATACTAAGCGTTATATGAGTAGGTATTACGATTTTTTTGAAATTAATATTTCGGTGTTATCTCGCGGTGAATATAGGCCACTTGAGCACTATTTTCCAGAGCAATTTGTTGATGATATAAAATGGGAGCTGCGCAGAAACTTATTGTTTGTTTATCAGGAGTATATAGATTGGTTTGGAGCAGAGAACTTATCCAAAAGTGTTATAGACTTAAAAGTAACGCTTAATGATACGCAATACTTTAATGAGTTAGTTAAGCATGGCGCCGAAAGTTCAGTAAATAACCCTGGAGTGTATATCCCTTGGATTCATCAGGCTTATATTAATTTACCTCGCTATGAGAATGGTTACCTAAATCGCACATTGTTTATAGATATACTGACACACGAAGCTGTACATGCCATTAACTTTGTACAATTTGGGTATATGCAGCGCTGGGCACAAGAGGGACTGGCTCAGTATTTTGCTTATCGTTCTGAAAGTGGCGAACATCTTGCCTCTTTGCGAATTGATGAGTGGGATAAGCGCACAGGTTCTATGAGTCAGCCCTTTATAATGGAGGATTTGATTATACCCAATAAATCTTGGCAAGAAGATGAAGCCATATTGTATGCATCGAGCCTTGTGTATACGCAGTATTTTAGTAGTTTACCAAAAGATAAAAACCCTTTTATTTCGTTTTTATATAATGAAATGTTGCCGCGTTGCTCAACGGTGAACGAAGAAAATACTATCGATCTACTCGATCCGGAAAATATGTTAAACAGTGATTTTTTCAATTGGTTTGAAAAAAATGTTTATCAGTATAACAAGTAGCAGGCTTATCGTAGGTGAGATTTTATGCAGTGCTAATTGGGGATCACTTATTTTGATAGTCGCCTTTGTCTAGGCCTTCAAAATAAGCTTGATAACGCCCCGTTTGTTTAAACTGTAATAAATGATGATTAAATATGACTAATAGCTCTTTGCTATAAACGGAGTTCTTTGGGAATAATAAAAAGCTTTTATTTATTAGTAACGGTTTAGGGTGATGACTAATAACATTAGCAAGCTCAGGTAGTTGGTTGTTGAGTGCATAGTAGCCAACACTTTGTTCCTCAGCAAAGGCATCGATTCGGCCCATGGCTAAACGGCGAAAGTTTTGCTCTGTACTGCCAACGCGTGACATTTCAAAAAGCTCTTTTTCTAGTGCGTTATCAAACTCAGTGCCGTAGCTATAGCCAAGCCCGCCACCAAGTAAAAGGCCTTTTAAATCAGCTATATTTTTCCAGTCAAAATGGTGTTGTTTTTGGTAAAAAAACACAAATTTTTCACTGAGTACAGGCTCGCTATATAAATAAATTTTCGCTCTTTCTTCACTTAACATCCATACCGCGGTTGCCGCATACTTACCATTTACAGTATCGTGATACGCCCGTGACCAAGGTAAAAATGTAAAACTAACTTTAATGCCTGCTTGGGCAAAAATATCACTGATCAAATGAGCAACAACACCTTGATGAGGAAGTGATTCGCTCATAAAGGGCGGCCACTCACCAGCGCTTAGCTCTAATGTGGTTAGATCTGAATTCAAATTAGGGTTTAATACGGCCGGATCAGCGTTAGCGTTGTAGCTTATAAACAGCAGTAGCAACAGGGAAGTTGAGTATATATTGCGTATAAATTTAGTTGTAAACATACTGCCTTCCTTGTTGATTATTTACCCGCTTAAGATACTACCGCAGTGATTAAACAAAAGCGAATAGTAATCAAATGGGAGTGTGATAAGTTTGAAAGCGTCTGTTGTTATTTGAGTGTCAATCTCCTATATTTACTTTTAATTTAAAATATCAGTTAGTTACGCAGAGTAATTAGCTCAAGGATTGAGTGTGTTTAAAACCAAGCTATGGAATATTTTGCTGTTTATTGTCATGTTAATTGCATCGGCTTTACTGGCCCAGTATTTATCAGGTCGGCAATTGAGTTATAAAGGGTTGGTAGGCAGTGCAAATGAATTATACGTTGATTTAGTGACGTACATTTATCATGACGATACAGTTAAAAACGCTCAGACGAACGAAGTTGTTGTTAAGCCCATCTCTCTTCAAATACTTAAACAACATCATAGGCCGCAAATTGATACAACCCGCTGTGTTGATGTATCACTCGGTGAGGTTAAATATACCCAACAAGGCGATATTTATAGCTGGACAGATAGTGAGGGTATTGCACATTTTAGTGATAAAAAACCAAGTCTTAACGCAACGCCTTACAATACAGGTTTTGTAGATACCCTCGATTACTTTGAGCTGACTTTAAGTACACCTAATTTACCAGCGTCATTTAAGCAAGCATTACGGGTTAAGCTCAATGCTGTGTTTAAAGTATATGGCCAAATTATCGGTGTTGATTCGCTGAGGAAAGTAAAATTAGATCTTAGGGTTTTAGCCACACAAACTGACTATGAAAATGCGGTAAGGCGACGTGGTGGAGATCCAACCAATACGCAGGGTATTTATTTTAATTCCAGTAACACGGCTTTTATAAATTATAACAACGAGCAAAGTGCAATGCGCACGGCAGTGCATGAAGCGGTGCATGCAATTAATAAAGCCGTATTAGGAAGTACGCCCCGCTGGTTAGACGAAGGGTTGGCTGAGTATTTTGAGCATACAAACAATACCATGCAAACTGTCAGCGTAGAGCCAAGCACGACATGGCTAAAAAACCACACATTATCGACAAGTATATTGACGTTAAATGAGTTATTAAACCAACAGGATAATTGGCAGCGAGGTGAGAGTACAAAACTTTATGCCAGTAGCTGGGCTGGCGTTTACTTTTTAATGGATTCTAAACAAGGTAAAAATTTTTTAAAGAGTATTATGCTAGAACAGCAAAAGTCACCCTGTGTGCAATTAACGCCGTTGCAGTTGCAAAGTGCATTGGCTGCGCATTTTCCTGATCTTAATAATGATTATATGCAATGGTTAAAAACCCCTTTTAAGGCGCATCATTTTTAGGGCTGTCAGTGATATAAGCTATAAAAATTAAAGAGCTAAACAAGCTCAGCAATTTTTTTTAATTGTTTGGCTAAAATATTTAAACTAAAGGGCTTAATAATAAAGCCAGATACTTTAGCGGCGATAATTTCTTTTATTTCGGTGGCATTGTCTTCGCAGGTGACCATTAGCACAGGGGTGTTTTGTAGCTGCTGATCATCACGAATGCGATTTAGTAAGCTTTTGCCATCCATTTTTGGCATGTGCAAATCGGTTATTACTAAATCAAAATCGTGTTGATGCAATAATTGTAAAGCCTGTACGCCATCCGTTGCTTCAATTAAATCTTTAAACTCCAGTTTTCGCAGCATGTTGATTAAAACATGGCGCATTAGTGGCATATCATCTACTACAAGTATTTTCATAACCGTTAAAGCCTCCGTGGCAAGTGCCATACCCAAGCTGCCTCAAAACTAATTTAACAATAGAGCCGCTATTATTTGCAGTCAATGCTTTGTTTTTAATTTCAACTGAAATAGGCGGCTTGAGGTGACTTGACTATAAAAGCCTTAAGGTTAGTTAATAAATTGAATACTCGCTACTAATTCACTTAGTCGGGCTATTTTTATATTGCTTAATTGGCGGTAATCAAAGTAGGGGCAAACAATAACCTTGTTTGTTTTGTCTATGGCAAATTCGTCATCAAGCCAATCGAGTTGCGCAGTTAATTGCCCTTGATTGATCAGTGTTTTAGCATACGTGCGCCCGGCAATAATATGCAAAGTATTATTGCTCGTTAATATAGGTGGGCTAAATAGTAGCGCTGTATGGCTATTTTTTTGCAGCAGCTGTGTATCACGGTAGTGTTGCCAAGTGGGGGCTAATTTAGCAAAGTGATAATATTCACTAGGCAATGCAAACAGTACTTTAGCGTAAACATTAAATACCTTGCGCCAACCGTTGCCACAGGCTTGATTTATTGTATCTATTTGCCCATCTATCATTGCTTGTAACGAGTTAATTTCACTGTACTGCGGCATGTTAGGAATATTGGCAATATACACTGCGACGTTAAAGGATTGAGCGCCAAAACCAATAGGTTGCTGATGCATTATTTATTTTGCGCGAGTATGCGGTCAAGGTTATTGGCAAAGTTTTGTCTATCACTTTGGCTCAATGGAGGCGGGCCACCATTCATTTCAACACCACTTGAGCGCATGGTATCCATAAAGTCACGTACATTTAACAACGAGCGAATATTTTCAGTGGTATACAACTCACCGCGAGGGTTAAGAGCTTGGCCGCCGTTATCAATTACTTCTGAGGCCAGCGGAATATCACCGGTGATCACTAAATCGTTTGCTTCAATACGTTTTACAATTTCGTCATCGGCTACGTCAAAACCAGACGATACTTGCACACGGCTAATATATTTTGAAGGCGGAATGCGCATTGCATGATTGGCGACTAGAATTGTCTGTGTGCGTGTACGTTCAGCGGCGCGAAATAAAATCTCTTTGATCACCACAGGGCAAGCATCTGCATCAACCCATATCTTCATTATTAGCTCGAATAGTTAGTAAAAAAATGATCCTAACCTAAGCTTTTTATAACAACCAGTGTTTAGTGAACTTTTTTGATGTTTGTTGCGTATTAAGAAAAAATTATAGAAGGATTTGATATGAAAAATGCAATTTTTGTTGTGCTTATACTCATTTTTACCAGTGCGTTGATTGGTTGCACAGGTATGCCAGATAAAGTTAACCCCGTAAGCCCATTTTCAGTTGAGCGATATCAAGGAAAGTGGTACGAAATTGCCCGATTAGATCATTCGTTCGAGCGTGGCTTGCAAAATGTCACCGCTGATTACTCTTTGAACAATGACGGGAGCATAAAAGTTTTAAACCGTGGGTTTGATCAAGGAGAACAAGCATGGAGTGATGCTGAGGGCAAAGCTAAATTTGTAGACGATAAAAATACAGGGCATTTAAAAGTGTCGTTTTTTGGCCCTTTTTATAGCTCTTATGTGGTGTTTGGGCTTGATCAAAAAAATTATAATTACGCTTATGTGTCTGGTTACAATAATGAATATTTATGGTTACTGTCGCGTACACCAACAATTACGAATGAACGCAAAGTAGATTTTATTAATGCTGCAAAAACACGTGGTTTTGATACTGATTCGTTAATTTGGGTAACACAAACACCTTTGTAGCTGCTGTAAAGGAGCTAATATGTCAGGCCATCGCTAGATGGCCTGACATATTAAGCTATGCGCTCAGGTTTCGTTCAAAATTAACAATATCAACCCCTGACTTTAGCGTGTACAAATGTGCTAAACGACCACCAGAACTTACTTTTTCATCACTCTTTTCTACAATGTTTGTTGATTCAAGTCGTCTTATTAAACTTTTACGCTGAATTGTTTTTCCTAGGATTATTTCGATAACAGACTTTAACTGCCCTACGGTAAAATATTCTGGCAAACAATATATTGGCACCATTGAATACAGCGTTTTTTGTTGCAGCCGCTGTTTGGCATGTTCAATAAGGTGTTTATGATCAAAGGCAATAGATAAATCTTGAATAGTGTTGATGTCTACCCACTGTACATCATCAATAGATTTTATGTGAGTACTGACATTTTGTGCAGCAATAAGTGCAAAATATACCAATGTAACACTGAAACCTCTTGGATCACGGTGCGCGCCAGAGAAGGTTTGCAATTGTTCTAAGTAAGGTGGCTCTACATTGGTTTTCTCTTTTAATTTGCGCAGCGCGGTGATGTCTGTCGTGCTATCTGAGTCAATATCCACGAACCCGCCAGGCAGTCCCCAACTTCCTTCAAAAGGTGAATTTGCGCGTTTGACTAAAAGTACTTTTAAAGCACCATCGGTGATCGTAAAAAGCACACTGTCTACGGTAAAAAGTGGATGTTTGTATTCATTAATATTGTAAAAGTCAGTCATTTAATTAGTGTCAGATAAACTTAATGTCTTAACGACACGTTAAAGCAGTTTTACATTTATATCAATATTTAAGCAAATCAAGGTTACTTATATTCGTTGGGTAACGTTATTATAAACGGCTAAGAATGGTTCGTTTTGCTCAGGTATATAAAATAGTGTCCTTTTGACACAAAGTACTTGAGTTATTGATTAGCCTTTGCTAAATTTAATTGTGTCCTAGGGACATTAATCGTAAATAAGGAAGAATGAAATGGAAATATTTAGTCATACCAGTACGGGCCATAAAACGTTACTCAATTTTGATTACTTTACATTTTCTGGTGGTGAAGAACATATTCGATTTAATGCCAGTGATTTTGCAGAGACTACAAAAATCGAAGTATTTGAGCGCCTGACTGATTCATCAAAATTAATACGATTAATGCTCGCTGTTGATGCATTAAAGCGATTAACGTACGGTGCTATACCTATTGAATTAACGATTCCATATTTTCCATACGCACGACAAGATCGTGTATGCGTTGAGGGAGAAGCACTTGGCGCTGCGGTAATAGCTCAGTTTATTAACAATATGGGTTTATCAAAAGTGACCATATGGGATGCGCACAGTGATGTTTCACCCGCGCTAATTAACAATGTCGTCAATGTACCGCAAATGGCATTACTTGCCCGTTGTGAGGAGTTGAGTACGCGTTTAGCGAAAGGTGAGTTAACGTTGATTTCACCCGATGCTGGCGCGAGCAAAAAAACCTTAAAAATAGCTGAAACATTTAACAGTGAGCTGGACGTTATTCAAGCGCAAAAGGTCAGAGATTTAAAAACAGGCAACATCATCGAAACGCAAATCTTGGGTGATGTGAAAGGTAAAAGTGTGCTGATAGCGGATGATATTTGCGATGGGGGCCGTACGTTTATTGAACTTGCAAAAGTATTAAAAAGCCAAGGGGCCGCAGAAATATCATTATTTATAACGCATGGTATTTTTTCTAAGGGGTTGGCGGTGTTTGAAGGGCTGATAGATGCTATTTACACTACGGATTCATTTAGGCCTGTTAACGAGTTTAAGCCAAGTGCCACTATAAAATTACAAATAATTGAAATGTAAGGAAACGATAATGACTATTACCGCAGCAAGTATGCAAAAAGACGTTTATAAAGAGTTTCATAGCCGCGCTTATCACCCTGATGTATCTCAGGTGTACGCTAATTTTACATCACGAAGTGGCAAGTTAAGCAATGTCGAAAATAACAATAAAGTAGCGTTTGTAGGTCTACAATATTTTATAAAAAGTTATTTAGAACAAGAATGGGGCGCATTTTTTAGTGCAGATAAAGCCTCGGCTGTTGGCGAGCATAAGCGTATTTTAAGCGCGATGCTTGGGTACGTAGTCGATGTTAAATATCTCGAAGATTTGCATGATTTAGGCTACTTACCGCTAAGAATAAAGGCATTGCCAGAGGGAACACTCGTGCCTTATTTAGTCCCTTCGATCACCATTGTGAATACAAAAGAAGGCTTTCAGTGGTTAACCAATATGATTGAAACAGTATTGAGCTGCGAAAATTGGCCTATCCAAACGAGCGCCACAACATCCGTTGCATATTTGAAGGTATTTAAAGAATTTGCACTTAAAACAGGGTTGCCTTTAGAGTTTGTGCCTTTTCAAGGTCATGATTTTAGTTTTAGAGGGATGTTTGGTAAACATGCGGCTGCAATGAGTGGTTTTGGTCATTTGGCATCTGGCTTGGTTGGTACAGATACAATTACGGCAGTCCTTTTTGCTGAAAAATATTATGGCGCTAATGTAGATAAGGAATTGGTTGGTTGCTCTGTGGATGCAACTGAGCACTCAGTAACATGTTCTTGGATTATGGAAGGTGAGATTGAGTTTTTTAAGTATTTAATGAAAGAACAATCGCCAACGGGTGTGTTAAGTGTTGTATCTGATACATGGGACTTTTGGACTTTAGTAACTGATTATTTACCCCAGTTAAAAAATGAGATAATGGCGCGAGATGGCACGTTAGTTATTCGTCCGGACTCTGGGGATCCTGTTAAAATTTTAACGGGTTATAAGGTGTCTCCTGTTGCTGATCATGCTGCACTTTTTGAAACTCAGCAAGAAGCAGAGCAACAGGTAATTCAACAAGGCTACGAAGCGTATTGCTTTAATGGTCAGTACTTTGGTTTTGAAGGTGAGCGCACAATCACGCTGATGGCTTGCGAAATCAAAGGGTTAATTGAATGCTTGTGGGATATTTTTGGCGGCACAATGACAGATAAAGGCTTTAAGTTGCTTGATGAACATATTGGCGCGATTTATGGCGATGCAATTACCTTAGTTCGCCAACGCGAAATTTTACAACGTTTGCTTGATAAAGGGTTTGCCTCAAAGGTGGTATTGGGGATTGGCTCTTACAGTTATCAATATGTGACACGTGATACACACGGATCAGCTGTCAAAGCAACGAGTGTGGTTAAAAATGGCGAGCGAGTAGCGATTTTTAAAGATCCTAAAACGGATAGTAAGAAAAAATCAGCAAAAGGGTTGTTAAAGGTTGAGCGTGTTGACGGAGAATTAGTGCTTTTTGATGATGTAACACAAGCAGAGGAAGCAACGGGCTTATTGGAAGTGGTTTTTGAGGACGGTAAACTTATTAAAGAAGTAAGCTTGGCGACAATCAGAGCCACGATAGATAATCAAATTTAATCCCCTTCATGTTAAAGCTCAGAAGCATATTATAATGCTTCTGGGTGACACCGCCTCTTATTTTATATGATCTTATCGCTTTAATACCCTCCTAAATCATTGACTCTAAATAATAATATATCTGTAAGGCAATTGTCATAGTTACACCTCAGACTATGCTGCGCGTTAACCTAACAATAAAATATTTTTACTGGAGTTTATAATGAAGCGTGTAGCATTTTCTTTAATCGCTGGAGCCGTCACTTTAGCATTAACAGCCTGTAATGGTGATGATGGTAAGCAAGGCGTAGCCGGAGCACAGGGTTCAGTTGGTCAAAATGGCGTTGATGGAACGAATGGTCAAAATGGCGTTGATGGTAGTAACGGCCAAAATGGCGCTGATGGTGCATCAGGTCAAAATGGTGGCAGTGGCTTAACACGCTTGGCAACTGTGCCTGCCGGTGCTGAGGTAACGGGTATATTTTTAAGTGATGGTGGTGATTTGTTCTTCAACGTTCAGCATCCATCAGATACCAATACAGCGCAAGATTCAATTAATGGTAAAGTAATTAATCGCGGTACTGTTGGTGTGTTGCGCGGTGTTAATTTTAATAACTTACCTCGTAATGTTGTGAACTCGCCGGTTCCTGAAAGTGAGTTTGAACGCCAAACGGTTGTTGCAGCTTTGGGCGAATACCAAATACTGGGTCAAACAGGCGATACATTTGCTGATTTAGGCGAGAAAGGTTTGGCGGGTGGTTTAGGTGTTCATTATAGTATTAGCACAAATGAACATATTCTAGATAATGATAACCCTGACTTTAATGGCTTTATTGCTTCAGGTGATAACGAAGGTTATTTATTTACTAACTGGGAGTCATACCCAGGTGGTGTAAGTCGTTTAAAAATGACTAAAAATACCGAAGGCGCATGGTCAGTGACTGATGCGATGATGATTAATTTTGATGGTGTAAAAGGCACGGCGGCTAACTGCTTTGGCTCGGTATCACCTTGGGGCACACCGTTAACATCTGAAGAGTGGATAGTGCGTTCAACGGTTGATTCAACAACAGATGCATCATGGAATGATCCGGCAAATACCAGCACAGACAACCTTGAAGCGCTAGTAGCCCCCGATTTCCCTAATCCTTACCGCTATGGCTACATTGCTGAAATTCAAAACCCAATGACAGATACACCAGATGTTGTTAAACATTACACTATTGGTCGTTATGAGCATGAAAACTCAGTCGTTATGCCAGACAAGCGCACTGTATATTCATCACAAGATGATACCGGTGGTGTGTTGTTTAAGTTTATTGCTGATCAACCAGAAGATTTATCGTCGGGTACTTTATACGGTGCCAAACTAACTCAAGATGCAGGCTTAAGCGAACCAACGGTTACTGGGTTTGATGTTGATTGGGTTGAAATTGCAAGTGGTACAAATGCAAACATCGAAACGTGGATCAGTGAGTACGATGGTATTGATACCAGCGATTATGTTGCAGGTAAAACCAGTTACATGACACTGGCTGACGTACAAGCATGGGCAGATGGTAAAGCAACATACCCTACAGAAGCCGAAGGCGGTAGCCCAGTTACGGCGGGTAAAGCGATGGATAATCGCGCTGCATTTTTAGAGTCACGTCAAGCGGCTAAAATGAAAGGTGCAACAGCTGAATGGCGCAAACTTGAAGGTATTAGCATCAATCACGACCGTGTTCTTGAAGCAATTACTGGCCAAGATGTGATTGCAGATGAAGTGGTTACTAAAGCGTATATGTACATAGGTATTGCAGATTTAGATAACACGATGATTGATGACGAAGGTGATATTCAGTTATCACGTAGAGTTAAAGATTGTGGCGGTGTTTACCGTGCTCATATCGATACAAGCTACAGCTTAACGCGTATTGAACCTGTTGTGATGGGCGGTACTTACCGTTCAAGCTTAAACGGTGCAGAGCGCTGTGATGTTGAGCAATTATCGCAGCCAGATAACGTTATTGTTATGCGCGATGGCCGTATCATTATCGGTGAAGATGGTTTCCAAGAGAACAATACTTTATGGATGTATGATCCTAAAACTAAGTAATATTTAGGGCAAGCAATACGCTTGCCCATTTTTTTGCAAAAAAAATCAGAGTCATAAAAATGAAGTATTTTATTCCCTTATTCCTGTTAGTTAACTTTGCACTAATAGGTGGCTGCTTTGATTCGGCCACAAAAAGTCTAGTAAGCGAAGATATTGAGCTGTTAGTAGAGTCTCCCCCTTACAAGGTTGGGGATGATATTCCTGCACTTGCTTATATGCAACATGATGAAGAATACAATCCTGAATCAGTTATTCCGCCGCAATGTTATACAAAAACAGAGGGCACAAATAACCCATGTTATGCGTGTCATCAAACCGATAAGAAAAACAAAAATAGACCTAATGCCATGAACGATGGCCACTTACAGGGAGTGTATGAATTCTCTGATTTAGGGCTTAAAAATCATTGGAAAAATTTATTTATCGACCGCACTGCGCTGATTGAAAAAATTTCAGATGATCAAATTAGCAGCTGGGTAAACCAAGATAATTACAGCCACTTTATTAAAAAGCTCAAAGCGAATCCTGATTGGCAAGGCGAAGTTGCTGAAGTGAAAAATCTAGCTTACCCGGCACAGGCATTTGATGCACAGGGTTTTGCAAAAGATGGCAGCCATTGGGTCGCGTTCAATTATAAGCCTTTTCCAAGTACGTTTTGGCCAACAAATGGTTCTACGGGGGATGTGATGATCCGCTTAGGTGATAATTTCCGTCAGCTTGAAGGGCAGTACAATCAAGATGTTTACATTGCTAACTTAAGCTTGGTTGAAATGGCCGTAAAAGATTTAGATAAAATTACAACGCCCGATATATCGGAACAAAAAATCGGCCAAGATTTAGATGGTGATGGCAAACTCAGTGCTGTTATTAGCCAAATAACTAAGCAAGCAAATTATGTGGGCGATGCGAAAAACACCCAGTTAAGCTATCAGTTATACCCGCAAGATACTGAGTTTTTGCACACTGTGCGCTACATTGGCGTAGATGAGAATGGAGAAATCTATAATGCACCTCGTATGAAAGAAGTGCGTTATATGAAAAAGCATGCGTTTAAATCTAAGCAGCTTTTAGCATCATCTTATTACAGTGAGGCAAAAGAAAAACACTTTGAAAACTTACCGCAAACACGATACCTCGGTGATGAAGGGATCAACAACATGTTTGGTTGGACTATCAATGGCTACATCGAAGATAGTGAGGGTGATCTTAGGCCGCAACATAAACAAGAATTGGCTTTTTGTAATGGGTGTCATAAAACGGTGGGCTCAACATATGACCAAAGTTTTTCATTCCCACGTAAGGTAGAAGGCCGGGAAGGCTGGGGTTACATTGACTTACGAGCAATGCAAGATGTGCCAAATAAAGGCGAACAACAAGGTGAGTTTTTAACGTATTTTGAACGTGTTGGCGGGGGAGATGAGTTTCGTCAAAATCAAGAAATGCTAATGCGTTGGTTTAATCAAGATGGTACGGTTAATAAACAAAAAGTGCGCAGTGCTAAGAACTTGTATGAATTAATTACGCCATCTAAAGCGCGTGCTCAGCAATTAAATAAAGCGTATTTAACCATTGTAAAAGAGCAAAGTTATTTATTTGGCCGAGATGCAACGTTGATCAAAGCTAAAAATGTGCTTGAGGTTGTTGATGAGTCACAAGCTCCGCTACAAGAAGAAAAGCGGTATGTATGGGATATGCAGTTAGAGTGGAATTAACCTTAAAAGGCAAGCTTCATGAGCTTGCCTTTTTTATTACATTTTATTTGAGATCACATTTTTACTAACTTGGACTAAAAAACACTTAAAAATAGCCCGCTAAGCATTAATACCGTGATATTTACTGCACTCATTATTTTTACCCATGATTCCTTGAAACTATAAAAAATCATTAAAATTAAAAGGCTTAGCGCCATATACCCACAAAAAAGCAAAGCACCATAGCCGTTATTTTGAGCGACACTGAGCACTAAACTTAGTAAAATACTGATCCAAGCGGCGATGATAAAGCGCTGACTTTGCTTTTGTGTTGGGCGATTTTTAAACACATCGCGGTAATGGTTAAATTTTGCTAATGCAAAACAGTTAAATGCCAGTAAACAGAGGCTAAATTGCAGTAATTCGTTCATGCTTTTTGCTCCTCAAGCTGTTTTTTAGGTGAACGGCTTGAACGTTTTACTGGTGCTGTTTTACTTGTTGCAGTACGTAATTTTTTGACCTGAACAATAAATAAAGCTGCGCATACTAAACTGATCAAATCAAAGCTAAACAATGCCCATTGGCCGTTGATTAGATAGCTAATTAGGTTACCTTCGGTTGTTATAGCGTTAATGAGTGGCACACTAAAGCAGGCTGCGCAGTTGAGCCATGCTAATTGAATCCATTGGCGCTTACCACGTTTAAACAATGCAAATAATGCCACAGCTAACCAGGCTAGAAAAAAGGCCAAAATCTCCTTGTCTGCACGCTCAGCTGTTGTAATAGGAAGTAATCTATTAGCGATAAAAAAAGCGCATGTCGCCAGTGGTAAGCCCATTAAGGTGGCTAGGTTTAGCCCTTCTACCAACTTTAAGCCAAATGAGGCTGTTTGTTGTTTTTTCATTCGTTCACGAATACGTTTAGCCCACATAATACAGCCGCTGGCAATCATGACGCAGCCAGCAATACCACATAAAAAGTATAGCCAGCGCAGTAATGGGTTTGCTAAGCGACCCGTATGTAGGGCAGTCATTGAGTCGAAGACTGTTTCACTGGCACTGAACTCTTGATTAGTTTTCGCTATTAAGCTGCCATCAACACCATTAAAAAGCATCGTGGGGCTTTGATCTTGAACCAGTGAACCAGTGTTTGCTCTTACAGTGATAGTTGCAGACGCTTTATTTGGGTCACGAATTGTTACTTGTGTTAAATCAGCATCTGGCCAGTTGGTATAAACTTGATCTAAAACATGTTCAATAGGGGCTAAAGATGCTTTTTCAGGGTTGCTTTTAGTGCGAACACTGGTTGGCTGTACATCATCAAATAAGCCACTAACACCATTATCATACGCTGTCATCGCAGGGTAGGGGAATAACATAAATATCAGCGTGATCAGACCTGTATAAGTTATCATAATATGAAATGGCAAGGCTAAAACCGACGATACATTATGTCCGTCAAGCCAGCTTCGGCTGCCTTTATTACTACGAAAACTAAACATATCTTTAAATATGCGCTTATGAATAACGACACCAGATATTAATGCAACCAGCATAAATAAACTGGCTAAGCATACAATCCAGCGTGCGGTACGTGTATCGAGGTAATGCAAGTCAAAATGTAGGCGGTAAAAGAAATTCCCTCCTTGAGTTTCTCTTGGTTGATCAAGCTCTTGGCCTGTTACTGGGTTTATATAATGGTCTTGCCAGCCACCAAAGCGTTTACCTTCTGGGCGTGGTTTTTCGTAAGCATAATTAAGCTGCGGCTCTCGTTCTGAGGGTAAATAAACCCCCCAACGGTTAGAATCAGGCGCCGTGTTTTTAAGATAATCGTAGCCGGCAACGATTTGTTCTCGTTGTATTTGTATGCGATTTGACGGCGTGGCTATTTGGTGTAATGCAGGTTGGTTCCAAAGCGTTACTTCATCACGGAAGAAGCTAATCGTGCCTGCAAAAAAGATTAAATAAAGCAGCCAACAGACCAATAATCCGACCCAAGTATGCATCCAGGTCATTGAACGGAAAAAACTCTCTTTCATAGCCAGTCCTTAAGTATTGCAATACACAATGCACACGCAGTAGTTGTTAGTAAAATAGTGATCCAAATTCTTTTGAGAGACTTAATAGCAAATACCCAAATAAATACACAGCTGTATACCAAAATAGTTAACGAGATACTCAGCAACACGGCATCAGATTTTTTTAGCGGTAAAATGATACTCAATAATGAAGTAAATACAGCCGTAAAAACGTAGCCACCTAAAATGGCAGCCAAAAAGCGAGAGAAAACAGCAAAGCGGTATTTATGCGTTTGATAAAATTGACTTAACTTAGCCCGTTCCATGAGTGATTGGCTATTTTCTATAGGTTGAGTATGCATAGATAGTCCCTTAAAACCCCTGCAAAGGGAGTGAATAAAAGGCTATTATATATTTTAGGTTCTGAAAAGATAGTGATTCGTATTTAAATATTTAAATGCGAATGTTTTATGATTGATTTATAGGCGGTCATTCCTCTTTAACAAGGGAAAATGTGGTTACCTTATTATCGCTGGGTTTTATTATAAATTTAAAAGCTAATTCGTTATACTTAGTAAAATAGTGATCCATAAGCTGGTGATGGCTGTTTTTAATAGAAAAGTTCGCAAATTTTTCAACTGCTTGTATGCTTAATTAAGCAAGATGAATGATTGTTATAGGCATTTTTAAAAGGAGACGTTATGGCAGTACATGAACAACTTAATTATGTTGAATTTGCAGCAAATGATTTACAGGCAACAAAAGCATTTTTTAGTCAGGTATTTGACTGGCAATTTACTGATTATGGCCCTGAATATACGGCTTTTAGCGCAGATAAAGCAGGCCTTGATGGTGGTTTTTATAAAGCACCGCTTAACGCATTAACAGCAAATGGTTCAGCTCTGCTGGTATTCTATAGCGCTGATATACAGCAAACACTGGCAAAAGTAGAGCAATACGGTGGATTAGTGATTAAGCCGATTTTTGATTTTCCAGGTGGCTGTCGGTTTCATTTTACAGAGCCTAGCGGTAATGAGTTTGCGGTGTGGTCAGAGTAAAGTGCATATAGATCATTATTTTACTAACTAAAGGAAATGATTATAGTGGCAAATTTAGCCTGCGAAGAGATTAAAGCATTCGTCCCAGCAAAGGATTTTATAGTTAGCAACCATTTTTATAAAGACATGGGGTTTGAAATTGCATGGGAAAGCCCTGAAATGGCTTACTTTTATCATGGTGATTGCAGTTTTTTATTACAAAACTTTTATAATGCGGAGCACGCTAATAATTTTATGATGCATCTATTGGTACAGGATGTATATGCATGGCATGCACAGCTTAAAAGCGCTGGTTTGATAGAAAAATATGACGTTAAGATGAGCGAACCACGCTTACAGGTATGGAATATGATTGATTTTGTGCTCTACGATCCAAGTGGTGTGTTATGGCGAATTAGCCAAAATAATAATGAAAGCTGATTTGTTACTGAACCAAGTTAGTAAATGTGTGATCTGTGAACCTGAGCTCCCTTTAGGTGCGCGTCCTGTGGTGCAGTTTAATCCGCTAGCGCGAATATTAATTGCAGGGCAAGCGCCGGGAATTAAAGTACATCAAAGTGGTGTGCCGTTTGATGATGCCAGCGGCCAGCGATTACGCCAATGGTTAGGGTTATCTGAACAGATATTTTATGACGAATCTAAAATTGCGATTTTACCCATGGGGTTTTGTTACCCAGGTAAAGGTAAGTCGGGCGATTTACCGCCACGTAAAGAGTGCGCGCCAGCTTGGCGTGAACAACTTTTAAGGGCGCTGCCAAATATTAAGCTTACAATTGTACTGGGAAAGCATGCGCAAACGTATCACTTACCAGAGACTAAGTATTTACCGCTTACTGAGTTGGTAAAATCGTGGCGTGACTATTGGCCATCTACTTTACCGTTACCACACCCCAGCCCGCGTAATAATATTTGGTTGAGTAAAAACCCATGGTTTGAACAAGACGTTCTGCCGCATTTAGCACAACGAGTAGCCACTATATTAGAGTGTCAGGGTGATTAAGTGATGATAAATACGCAATTTGAGCAACATGGCTTTTTTCATGTGAAAAAGTTTTATACAGAAGGTGAACTTGCACAAGTGCGGGAAGTAATCCATTGTTTTCATGAACAATGGATTAAAGATAATCATAATTTTTATCACACCAAAGCTGTTAATAGCGCTTACTTAACTGCCAATACGTACTTAAATGATGCGCAGCGTTTGGTGTTATTTAAGTTTATAGCAAGGCATAAACTGATGGCACAAGTTGACTCCGTGCTTAATACTTCGGCATTTATGAATACTCAGCTATTTTTTAATCCTGTTAACCCTGAGCAGGAAAATTATTGGCATCGGGATATGCAGTACCATTTAGACTTAGAAGAGCAACAAGCAGCACTAGGCGGGCCTGAAGTTATACATTGTCGTGTGGCACTAGAAGATGAGCCTGGTATTGAACTTGTGCCAGGGACTCATAGGCGCTGGGATACGCCGACTGAGTTAGCTAAACGTTTGGCTACTGAGCATAACAACCCAAGCGATGATTTAGACAGTGGGCACGTAATAGAAATGCGGGCTGGCGACTTATTAATTTTTTCGGCGAATATGATTCACCGCGGCCTATACGGAAAAGATAGGCTCGCATTAGATATTTTATTTGGTGAACCACAGCCCGATGTACTGCATTTTGTGCAAGATATTTGCCTGCCGACACCGCCAATGCTTGAGGCATTAGAAGACGGCAGTGCATTTTTGGTTACTTTGGCGCACCAAGAGTAACCATCACATCACAGCTCAGTATTACTTAATAACGCCAGTAGTTGATCTTTAGACATTTGCCCAGCATCACCGGTGCCAGAAAGTACTTTATCGGCAAGGGCTTGTTTATGTTCATGCAATTTCAAGATTTTTTCTTCAATGGTGTTTTGCGCAATTAATCTGTAGACCGTCACTGGGCGCGTTTGCCCCAAGCGGTGTGCTCTATCTGAGGCTTGTTGTTCAACCGCTGGGTTCCACCAAGGGTCTAAATGCAACACATAATCTGCGGCTGTTAAATTCAGTCCTGTGCCACCGGCTTTAAGGCTAATTAAAAACAGTGGTGCGTCGCCGGCTTGAAATTTATCAACTTGTTGTTTGCGTTTATTGCTGCTCATACTGCCATCGAGGTAGCAATAGTTTATTTCTCTTTTTTGCAATCGCTGCTCGACCAGTTTTAAAACATCCACAAATTGACTAAAGATAAGCGCTTGGTGATTGTTCTGTAGTAGTTCCTCAATAATCGCTTCTGCGGTGTCGAGTTTACTCGAAGGCAGCTTACTGTTAGCAAGTAATAATTGCGGTGCAATACACGCGCGGCGTAGTTTAGTAAGTGATGCCAAAATTGTAATGTATTGGCTGTCTTCCTGGTTTGCTTGCTCTAATGCATTTAAGCGGGTTGCTTCGTATAAGGCTTGTTCTTTCTCACTCAGTGCAAAGGTAAGGTTGATCTCGGTTTTTTCAGGTAATTCAGTGAGCACCGTTTGTTTTGTTCTGCGCAGAATAAAGGGTGATACCAAGGTTTTGAGAGTATCAGCTTGTTGTTGGTTTTTATCTGCGTTGCCAAAGCGTTTTTTAAATACTGGTAGTGTGTGTAAAAAGCCGGGCATTAAAAAGTTAAATAAGCTCCACAGTTCGCCTAAATGATTTTCGATAGGCGTGCCAGACAACGCGATTTTAAAATGGCCATTTAATGCAAACGCGGCTTTGGCTCGCAAGCTGAGTGGATTTTTAATTGCTTGTGCTTCATCAAACACTATATTTGCAAATTCATGTGTTGCCAGTTGTTCACCAATTAGCGGTAATAGCCCGTAACTTACCACCACGATATCACCTGCTGCGGCGTTTGCGAGTACCTGCTCACATGTGCTGGCATTATCTATGGTTTTTATATTGAGCGCTGGTGCAAAACGATCTGCTTCAACACGCCAGTTATGACACACTGATTTAGGTGCTACAACTAAGCTTGCGCCAAGGCTGCTGCGCATTTGTAATACGGTAAGCGTTTGTAAGGTCTTTCCTAGTCCCATGTCATCAGCTAAACACGCATTTAGGCCCCAATTAGCCAATTGCATTAGCCAGTTTACTCCCACTACTTGATAATCACGCAGAATGTTTACAAGGTGAACGGGGAGGATTGGTTCTATCGTGTGATTGAATTTAGCTAATCGTGTTTGCCAACTCTCACCAAAAGTAACATCACCTAAATCAGCGACGCTTTGATACAGTGGCAGAGCGCGTGCATTAGCGATACGAAGTTGGTCATCGGGGGCATTTTTATCGTCAATTTGCATGCCTTCAAGGCGGTTTAATAAGTTAGTTAAACGTTGATCCAATAAAAGTGAGTTATCTTCATCAAACTTAATAATACTGCCTCTACGCGGGGCTTTGAGTAGTGTTTGCAATGCGTAAACATCGCCACTTGGTAATGAAACATTACCACTGAGGCTCAACCAATCATTATCATCATTTAAGTTAAGTGATAAATGCTGACTTTTAGCCACTTTCATGCCTTGCGTGTTTTCGTCCCAGCTTAACGTGAGGGCGTTGTCTTTTTGTGCATTTTCAAGTATTTCGATTGCTTGGCTTATATCGGGTGGCACAAAGAATTGATGATGATCGCTGTGCTGTTGATATTCTTTATTTATAAAAACACCGCTCAATGCTTTAAGTAGCTTTTTAAATGCGCGTTTTTCTGCTTTCAGGTCACGTTTAATTACAATGCTGTTGTTTTGCGAGTCGTCGTTGTGTGCCAAGGTTGTTGCGCCTTGTGCGGGGGCAAGCCAAGGGCCGTCGAGACCAAATGGCATGACATAAAAATTAACGTCAATTCCCATCATCGTTAGTTTTATCACTGCACTGAAATCACATAGCCCTTGGCGAACATTATTCACTTGTGCAAACTCTGTACGTTGGCTACTGATATGGTGATCTGCGGCTAATGCAGTAAGCGCTGCATTTAGTTGAGGGAGTTTTTCTTGTGTTAAATTATTTGGTTGCTCACAAAGTAGCGCATCAAGTTTACGTTGTTTGTCATCAAAAATAAAAACTTGATAGCAATTAGAGTGACTATGGATGAGTATAAAGTCATCATTTTCGTCGATGATCTCTGGTTGTAAAATTAACCGATAGCATTCGTTTTTATCTTGAGCAATCTCAATAATAAATTCACCTTTGATAAGCGAAAGCGGCTCGCCGTGGTGGTCTTCTAAACCTACAAATCCAACTAATGCCTGTAAAACGGCGCCAGTGGCTTGTATTTCTTTATAGCCAAATCCTGCATGGTTGTAGATAACTTGAATTAAACTGCGATCAGCTTCTGATAGCGCAGGCAGGTATTGCGCGTTATCAAGATCGTGAACATTAACTTTGCGCCCTTTAGTCCATTCGTCTTTATTATTAAGTTGTTGCACTTTGGGTTGAATAATCGGCAAATCTAAATGTGTTAAGTCGAGTTGCCAAACAACTCGCTGGTTTTGTTTTGGTGGCTCAATTTGACTCACTTCATCCAACCAGCGTTGCCATTGAGGCACACGTTTAAAGTGTTGAAGTAGGCCTTGATCAGGCAGTGGCGTGTCGTCACGTAACCAATTAGCGAGTGTTAAGCATTGCTCGCCTAGCCAGTGTGATTGCTGCTGGGCGTAACTGACAAGTTTTGTAAGTAGCGCAGTGTTGCCTCTTAGCTCGTTTATTTGTTCGTCTTTACTGTGTTTAACGAGCGCAAGTAATATACTAAAAAGTGCCGGTAACGCGTTTGGGTTAGCTAATAAATACTCAAGTGTGCTGCTAATGCGATAATCTTTAAAGTGCACTATTGGGTCACTGTCGAGTAAGTAATCACTTGCTTGGCTGATATAGCTAAGTTCGCCGAAGTGCTTGTGATACCACTTTTTAATTGTGAGTAACTGTTTAAGATCGGTTGCAGTACCGCTGGCAAATAAGCAGGTCATATACAGTAAACCGGTGATTTCCCCTGGATAGACACCTTTACCGTGTTGTTTTCTAAAAACAGTGAGTGCGCTTTTATATTGAGCTATTGTCACATCTAATTGATTACTATTAATTGCATTGATATTTGGCTCAATAAAGGTGGCTAAAAGTTGATCTGATTTATCAATGAGTAATTCATCATAATCGTTTTTTTGCAGTAAAACGGCCATGCTTTCATTGAGGTAAATACGCTGCTTTCGCTCACACTCTAAAGTGGTGTTTGAAAGTAATGACGGCCAGCTCTGACTGTCATGTAAATTAAAAAATTGGCCACGAATAAAATGCACTAAGCAAGCCTGTTGCCACTGCTCTGGAAGCACTTCCCACAACTGTTTACTAAATCGAGACTGGCCCAATAAGTTCACAAAGTGAGGGTCTAAGTCTCGCTCAATATTAATTAAAGCGGTTTTTCTGTTGTTATTTTTATCATCAAAATAATGCAGGAGTACCACTAAAAAATTTAATGCTTTGTCTTGTTGATAGTAATTTTGGCATGCTT
Source organism: Pseudoalteromonas sp. NEC-BIFX-2020_015 (assembly GCF_012952265.1). Classification (NCBI taxonomy): domain Bacteria; kingdom Pseudomonadati; phylum Pseudomonadota; class Gammaproteobacteria; order Alteromonadales; family Pseudoalteromonadaceae; genus Pseudoalteromonas; species Pseudoalteromonas sp. NEC-BIFX-2020_015. Next base: position 48,918 of record NZ_JABCJL010000013.1, on the reverse strand, counting down.
CAACAAGAAAAGGACGTATCAGTGTTGGTTGCTGCTTGAGAATATTCACACAGATGTATGCGACCGCATTGATCGATATTTTATAATGCGGGCCGTAGGGGAGTTTCCATATAAGTTCTTGCTGTTCTAATTGCTTAGCGTATTTAGCGACTTGCGCGTTTGAAAAAGAATAGCCTTTTTTAACATGGCTAAAAAGGCGCTGCGAGAATTGTTGAATTGAGTTTTGGTAACCATATGATGATGCGGCTAATAATACAGCGAGCAAGACACATAATTGTTTTTGTTCATCTTCGGTTTGAACGCGAGGCAAGTTAGTCAAAGACATAAAATAACTAAAGTAATTAAAACAATACAATGAGTATAAAGATCACACTATAACAAGCAATAAAAAAGCGACTTAATGCCGCTTTTTTATTGTATTTTATAGTTTTTATTGCACCATAGAAAACAGCTTTTGTAGCTGTGGCATGTATTGCTTTACTAAGTTTAAATTGCTGTCACTTACTACAGGGGCTTCTGCTTGTGTTTGCGCTGCATTAGCAGAATGACCCATTGTACCCATCATTGCGCTTGCACCTTTATCTTTCGTGCTACTCATTGACTGTAAGCCACCCATTAGCTGGTTTACTTTAGCTTTATTCTCAGGAGATAAATCGCCTTTGATATTTTCTAAGTAGGCCATTGATACCTCTGAACCGACAGATACAAGTTGTTCAGGTGTAAAACCGTATTCGTTAGTAAGAGCAGCAAAGTCTTTATAAAGATCGTTGTCTTTGATCATACCTAGTGCACTTAATGCCAGCGCACTCGTGCCGCCTTCGGAGCCACCGAGCATACTCCCTAAGTCCATGCTTTGCAGTGAGTCTTGGTTTTGTGACCAGTCCACTACAGCAGGGAGTGCTTTCATGTAGCTTTGTAATTCATTTTCAGTAATATCTTTAGCAAAACTTGAGAAGCTGATTGCTAATAAACTAAGTGAGATAAGTATGTTTTTCATAGTGTGGTCTCTTTTTTATATGGCTATTTGGATTAAAGTCTAAAAATCAGTATCGCGCTATTTAAAATTTGAGGGCGTGTTGACCTTTCAGGATTAAAATTTGTTCAATCTAGGGGCGATTTAATCGCGGCGCGAGATTTGTAACCTAGTGGGCTAAGTAAAAACCGAGCAAAGCTTCCGCGTCCTGCTCACGCCCCTTACCTACCTTCAATCGCCCCTAGGCCGAACCCTTCGGGCAGCGTATGTTTGGCATTTATGCTGCGTTATCGCCTATTTATGGGGAACAACCACACTACATAGGCTCTACCTTGCCTAAAAACCAAACATACTGCTGCAAATTCAACCTCGAAAGATAAACACGCCCTAATAATGATATACTGTATTTTTACCAAAACGAGCTGAACGTCATGTTAATTATTTCAAATACCGTAACAATCGATGAGTGGGAGCTTGAGTTGACAGCTATTCGCTCTCAAGGTGCGGGGGGTCAGAATGTTAATAAAGTGGCTAGCGCCATTCATCTACGTTTTGATATTAAGCGCTCGAAGTTACCTGAATTTTACAAAGAGCGTTTACTTGCACTAAATGATAGTCGCGTTACAAAAGATGGCGTTATTGTGCTCAAGGCGCAAAGTCATCGCACACAAGAATTAAACAGGGAAGATGCATTAAAACGTTTAAAACAGTTAATAGTATCGGCTACCAAGGTAGAACGAGCAAGAAGAGCAACAAAACCAACACGAAATTCGCAGCGCAGGCGTATGGATAAAAAAACCAAACACGGCAACACCAAAGCGCTGCGCGGCAGTGTAAAATTATAAATTAGGTTTGAGTACTTCGAATAATGCTTCAATATGATCATCGCGGTCATTTAATGCGGCAATATAACGGTATTTTTCGCCGCCAGCATGCTCAAAAATCTCACGGTTTTCGCCTTCAATTTCTTCAAGAGTTTCTAGGCAATCTGCACTAAAAGCTGGGCTGATAATTGCTATATCTTTGATACCTTGCCCAGGAAAACTCTCAAGTGTGGCGTCGGTATAGGGTTTAAGCCATTCAGCTTTACCAAAGCGGCTTTGAAAAGTAGAAATAACATTATCTTTATCAAGCCCGAGTTTTTCGACCACTAAACGCGTGGTTTGTAGGCATAAGCAATGGTATGGGTCGCCATTATCTAAAAATTGTTTTGGCATGCCATGGTATGAAAATATGAGCTTTTGCGGCATACCATGAGCTTGTAAGTCTTCACTTATACTATTAGCTAAAGATTCAATATACGTGCTGTTTTTGTGATAGCCATTAATAAAGTGTAGCTCTGGCACCCAGCGCCACTTACGTAGTACGTTTGAGACAGCATCAAATGTGGACCCTGTAGTAGGGCTTGAGTATTGTGGGTACAAAGGCAAAATAACAATACGCGTCAAGCCTTTATCTCTTAGTTGTTCAAGGCCCGCTTCAATTGATGGATTACCATAGCGCATAGCCATCACTACTTCAGTATTAGTATATCCTTGGGCTTTGATATAAGCGTCAAGTTTATCGCGTTGCAAGCGTGTAATGTGCGTTAAAGGTGAACCATTTTCAGTCCAAATACTTTCGTATAGTTTAGCTGAACGCTTTGGTCTAATACGTAAAATAATACCATGTAGTATTATCATCCACACGATACGTGGAATTTCTACTATCCGAGGGTCTGATAAAAACTCTCTTAAATATATCCGTAGTGCTTTAGCTGTCGGTGCATCAGGGCTGCCTAAGTTAGTAAGCAGAATACCTGTTTTTTGATTAAAACGACTATCATGGGGATTATCGGTTACGGCTGAAAATCGCGACACGCAAAGCTCCTTGTTGAGCAAATAAAATTGTGAATGGGTACTTTAATGGGTATTGTAACGAACCCACGGTGATTTGTGATCACTTTCTCACGTAGATTTGATCATGATCCTAAAAGGGCTCGGTTTTTTAGCTTCGAGTTGCTGTAGTTTTTCGATTGATTTGATACTAAATACATGGCCTTTTGGTAATAACATAATACCTGCATGGCTATGTATAGCATGGCCGAGAATCATGTTTTGTTTTAGTGCTTGAGCATTAATTATTTGCATCGAGCCGACTTGCGACTGTTGTTTGAAATTAGCGATTCCTGATGCATCTAACGCTTTAACTAATTTGGGATGATAGAAATTACCGCTATACATTTTTACTGTATCTAATGCATGTTGATGACGCTGTTCTGCTGTCGCATTGCTTTGCTCATAGGCTTCCCAATAATCACGCGCCAGTGCTAATATTAATGCACTTAATGGAATATCATTACCGCGTAATCCTTTTGGTAATCCATTACCTTTAAAGCGTTCGTACTGATGATAGATTGCATCAGACACATCATGTAGATGTGTGGCAGGCATTAACATTAACTGTGCTGTACTTGGGTGAGTATAAAAAATTTTACGTTGCTGTTCGGTTAGTTGATGGACCGGTTTTTTATATAGCTCAGGATCCATAGCAAGTAAGCCAATTTGCGCTAAATAGCCTGCCATAGAGGCCATTTCTACGTTTTTATCAGGAAGTTGTAGCTGTTTAGCAATCAAAGTACAGGTATTAGCAATATTTTGTGCTTTATTACTATCTAAATAGGGATTGGCATTAATAAAATTATAAAGTAACTCGACAGTCGATCTATGTTCATTTATTTCGTGGGCATTGGCGGTTTCTAACTGCTTTAATACTTGTTTGATTTGTTTTGTACGTTTTTCGACTCTTTGCTCTAAAGAGTTATTGAGCTCTTTAAGTGCGGTATTGTGTTTATTTACTTGCTCTTGTAGTAGCTTGTTTTGCTTTTTGAGTTGGTATTTTTCAATGCTTCCAACAATACTTCTAAGTAGCAGGTCATTTTGCCATGGCTTTTGTATATAGCCATGAATCTGCCCTTGATTAACGGCGGCTAGAGTGGTTTCTATATCGGCATAGCCAGTTAACAAGATGCGTTGAGTGTCAGGTGCAAGTTTTTGTGCTTGTTCTAAAAACTCCGCGCCAGTCATTTTTGGCATACGCATGTCGCAGATAATTACGTCAAACTCGTATTGCGTTAATAGCTTTAATGCATTATCTGGTGAGTCACACGTGATGGCTGAAAGTTGATTATTCTTTGCCAGCCTTGATAATGAGCGTAAGACAATCTCATCATCATCAACACATAGTACTTGAACTGTTTGTAATTCATTTTTTTTTGATAGTTGATCCACTTAATGCCTCATTGCATTCTTTTCTGTAAGCATAGTTGGTTGATGTGGGTTTTTCTAATATAAACATACGATAGAAATTAATTGTGCTAATTTTAAGTAATGGCAAGATTATTTGAGATAGGTATGCAAATAGCTATTCATGTGCTGATTATTGACGATGAGCCTTTAATCTTGAGGGCCCTAACAAAAGCGCTTGTAAGAGTAGGATCGCACATTGTTGTGACTGCCTTAACTGATGCTGATAAATGTATCGAGATAATTAATACTCAAAGTATAGAAATTGTTTTATGTGGAGTAGGGATGAGTAGTCATGTTACTCAAGAAACACTGATCTGTTTTCAACAGCATAGTCCTGCAACAATTCGCTGCATATTAAAAGGTTCTAACTTTGATGACTTATCGTGGCAAGCTGATGAAATAGCACATTTTTGTTTGGCAAAACCTTTCACTTATACGCAGCTGCATCATGTTATGCAATGCACGCAACGTTTGCTTAATTTAGCAATAGCACCAGAGCTAAAAAATTTGTTAGGGAAAATGAAAGGGCTGCCAGTAATACGCCAACAAGTTATACAAATCACGAATGCGCTTTCGCAAAAACCAGTTAATTTTGAAGTACTCATAGGGTTAATTTCACATGAACCACTTTTAAGTAGTAAGCTGATTCAAGCAGCTAATTCAGCTTTATTAGGCTTTGCAAGTGAAACAACCAATTTGCAGCAAGCTTTAATACGTGTGGGTACAAGTTTATGTAGGGCACTTGTGGTAAACAGTGAGGTACAGAGTCATTATCAAAAAATACTATCAAATAAGCTGCTAGCGACTATTTCAGATCATGCATTTGCACGAGCAAGGCAAGCCAAAGTATTTGCAAAAAAAGCGCATCTTTCCTCTCAATCACAAGATATTGTTTTTCTTTTAGGTTTATTAAGCGGTGTTGGCTCTATGGCGCTTTATGTATTAGTAAAAGAATTGAATGAAGGTGAGCAGACGTTGCTCTCTGAAGAGCTTATATCTGTATACATATTAAATTTGTGGGGTTTTTCAGAGCAAATTACCCAGGCAATGTTGCTGCCAAAAACGTTATCCCAAATAACGGATCCCATAATAGCAATACATTTTTTAGCGCGAGAAGTGGTTCAAACACCTGAATTTGAATTAACAGAAGGTGATATTCAGGCGCTAGAAAATCTCGATTTAGTTGTTTTAATACAGGAGTTAGTAACTATATGAAAGGTGTTATTTTTCAGTCGCTTGAAGGGTTGGTGTTAACTCATAGAGACATGGCTTGTTGGAATCAATTACTCGCTAAAAATGCACCGAAAGATCGTGCCTATGTATCAGTTAATAATTACCCTGATCAAGAACTAAATGCTCTGGTCAGTGATATTTGTATTGAGTTACAACTTAGCAGGGCTAAGGTGTTGAATCAATTTGGTCGCTATTTGTTTAATTATTTTATGAAGCATTATAGTGTTGTTGTAGGTCATTATTCGCATTTTGAAGCACTAATATTAAATATTGATAGTGTTATTCATAAAGAGGTGAGCAAGCTTTATCAAAATACAAATTTACCTACTATGGATTGTATGATGGTCTGTCCTGGGCATATCGTGATGCATTACCAATCACCACGGCAATTATGTTTTTTGGCTGAAGGATTAATTTATGGCGCTGGTGAGTATTTTTTAATGGATGTGACGATTGAACATGAGCAATGTTTACTTCGAGAGGATGAACGCTGCACTTTGAATATTTATTACCAGCCGGCTAAATAAATGACAATGGATATAGACTATAAACAAGCTTATCTACGTGAACAGTCAGCACGCTTGCAAGCGGAGCAACTGATTGAAGATAAAAGCCGTGTATTGTTTGCATTAAATGAAGAGTTAGAAAAGAAAGTAGCTGCTTTGGAGCATCAGCAAGCACTGCTTGTTCATGCGGAAAAAATGGCCACTTTAGGCACATTATCTGCGGGTGTTGCACATGAAATCAATAACCCTTTAGCCTATGCGATGAGTAATTTAGAAAGCCTTCAGTACATTAACCAGTCAGTGTTTAAGTTACTTGAGCTAAGCCAAAAGTTGGCTCAGGGAGAGGTGAGTGAGCGAGAGTTTCGAGAATTCCTAATAAATATGAATGAAATACATGCTTTTGACGTTATTAATCAAGATATTGTCGAGCTGATTGATGATAGTGTTGAAGGTTTGCGAAGGATAAATCAAATTGTCCGCAATTTACTTAATTTTGCACGCCCGTCAGATAATGAAAAAATTTTAGTAGATATGACCGATGGTGTAAATAATGCGCTTAAATTATTAAAGAGTCAGCTCAAGGGGGTTGAGGTGATAACTAAATTTCAGCCAATCCCGTTAACGTATTGCAACTTATCAGCTATTAATCAAATAGTTGTTAATTTACTGATTAATGCGAAACATGCATGCGAAAATTTAATGCAGAAGAAAGGTCGAATCTATATTGAAGTTAAGTTTTCTGATCCGCACATTATCATAGGTGTTGAAGATAATGGTTGTGGGATGAGCGAGGAAGTTAAAGGGCGTATTTTTGATCCGTTTTTCACTACAAAATCGGTGGGAAAAGGAACTGGCATGGGGATGCCTTTAGTGTATTCAATGGTGAGCGATCACCAAGGCGCAATTGATATTAGTAGTCATGCAAATCAAGGAACGAATGTACGGTGTTTATTTCCAGTGATTAATAATTGCTTTTAAATTGCTCAATAGTTAGCTAGTGTAATTGTAAACTTAAATAATAATCTCAGGGTGACTTATGCTTAATGAAAAAAGTACCATCATATTTAGCGACTATCTTAGTCAACATGCTGAATTTAAAGTAACAGACATTGATAGTGTGCTTGGTTTTATTTGTGGATTACTTGCTTGCTCAGAATTTTATGGGGAGTCAGAAATAGTGGGTTATATCGCGGATAAAAATGATCCGGCTTATGCAACTATGATGACGGAGTCACAAGAGCGAGATGCAATGATTACCTTGCTCGACAATATTACGCAAGCACAGGTTGAACAGAGATATTTTTTAGCTGAAACTTACCCACATTCAGACTCAGATACAATGCCAAGTGCGCGCTTGCAGCATTGGTGCAAGGGTTACCTGGCAGGTTATGAAGTAAATCAAGCTGTGTGGGAGCAAGATTTTAGCTTTTTGGTCAGTGCAGATAAGCAACAAGTTACGAATCAAGCTGATGGGCAATTATTCATTGATAATTTTGAAGCTACGTTGAATTTATTGGCAACGTTTTCTGCATGGGAAAATACATTAACGCAGCAGCCCGAACCAGACAAACTTAGTGCTAACTTCCCGTTGCTATATAAAAGCTTGGATGAAAGTTTAACGGCAATTGCATCAATGGCTTTGATGCTTGAAGATGAAAAATTATCTCAGTTTGAAGAAGAAGGTTAGAACTTTTATACCCTAAAAAGAATGATTCGAGAAGCATGATTTAAATAATCATGCTTTTTTTTGTCCAAAATTCAATCAAAAATAGTTATGAAGATAAATAATAGCTAAATATTGCATATTTCGACCATAGTAGTAGCTAAATATGTTTCTTTTTGTTGATAGATGTTGCTAGGATGTTTGGGAGGACGTCATTATGTAAATGACGAGCTATTAAATTAATAATTCTAATAATCTTTATATGAACTCAACTGTTATTTAAGGCGAGCTTAAAAGCAGAAATGAGTCAACAGGGTCGAACACACATGACAACACTTCGTTTAAATACACTGGCTATTGCAGTGGGACTGGCTTTTAGTGCCTCTTCGGTTATTGCAGAAGAAGCACAAGTCCAAGCAGAAAAAAACATTGAACAAATTTCAGTTTTGGGATCTAGAGTATCAAACCGAACTGTAACGGAATCTTCTTCTCCGATAGATTTAATTGATGCTGATACACTTAACAAAGGTGGCTTCACAGAACTTGGTCAAAGCTTACAAGCAACGGCACCTTCTTTTAATTTCTCGCGTACGCAAGTATCAGATGGTTCAGATTTATTTCGTCCGGCAACACTGCGTGGCTTACAGCCAGATCAGACGCTAGTGTTGGTAAATGGTAAGCGTCGTCATAATCAATCTATTTTCGGCTTAGTTGGCACCGTTGGTGCTGGTGCTGCCGGTACTGATATGAATGCGATTCCTTTATCTGCACTTAAAGGGGTTGAAGTGTTACGTGATGGCGCAGCTGCGCAATATGGCTCGGATGCAATCGCAGGTGTTATTAACTTATCATTGAATGATTCAACAGGTATTACAACAGGTTATTTTCAAGCTGGCAGTACGGGTGAGGGCGATGGTGATACCATATCGCTTGGTTTAAACCGTGGTTTTGATTTAGGCGATCAAGGCGGTTTTATAAACGTCTCTGCTGAGTATCGTGATGCTGACGGAACTAACCGTGCTGAACGTGATACCGGTGGCTCTGCAGCGGTATCTGCAGGTACATTATCTGATACCGTACGTTGGGGGCAAGGGAATTCAGAAAGTGAGTTTACGTCTTTATTTTATAATATGTCGTTACCACTTGATGATGCAGAATTATATTCGTTTGGTGGTTACTCTGAACGTACAGCGTTAGGCAATGGCTTTTATCGTAATTTTGATGCGGCCTCTAAAAATGTTACTCAAGTATACAGCGATGGCTTTTTACCACGTATTTATAATGAGGCGCAGGATATTTCGCTAGCGTTGGGCATCAAAGGCGACATTAATACCGACTGGGGGTACGATGTGTCAGCCGTGTACGGTGAAAATCAATATGATTTTACTTCACGTAACACACTAAATGCATCGTATGCAGCCGAGTATGTTTTAAATAATCCTAATGCGACTGATGCTGATATCGCAGCAAATTCAGGCCCAAATGGGGGATATTCGGGTGGTTTTCGTTTTGATCAAACAACCGTTAATGCCGATATAAATGGGATTATAGATATTGGTCGAAGTGAGCCTATATACCTATCCTTTGGTGCAGAATACCGTAAAGAAAACTATCAAATAGTGCCTGGTGATGAAGCATCATATGCATGTGGTTTAGCGAATCAGAATATTGTTTACCCTTCAGCAAATGATCCAAGTACCTCGGCTGAGTGTGGTTTCCAAGCTTACAATGGTTTACGCCCTGAGGCATCAAATAGCCAAAGTCGTAATAGCCATGCACTTTATGTTAATGCAGAGACGATGATTACGGATGCGTGGAATATCAGTACCGCACTTCGTTATGAAGACTTCTCAGACGCGGGTGATGATATTATTGGTAAGCTTGCATCTCGTTACGAATTGAATGATGATTTTGCTGTGCGTGGTGCGATTTCTAGTGGTTTTAGAGCACCTTCATTACAACAAAGTGCATATACAGCTTTTACAACAAACTTAGGTGATGGTGGTGTACTGGAACAATCATTTATTGCTAAAGCAGGATCAGATCTTCCTGTCGCTTTAGGCGTTGAAAGCTTAGAACTCGAAAGCTCTAAAAATGTTAGTTTTGGTTTTGTTTATGATGTAAGTAGCGAGTTGTCATTAACCGTTGATTTTTACCATACAGCAATAAAAGATCGTATTACTTTGGGTAACTTTATGAAGGCCGAAGATCTTGCGTTTAGCCCTGCGGCTGTTGCTGCACTTAATGCTACGGGAGCAGATCAAGCCGCTTATTTCTCAAATTCAGTCGATTCAACAACCAAGGGTGTTGATGTCATTCTTTCTTATCGCACAGATTTATACGATGGTGACTTTTCTGCAACATTTGCGGGTAATATTAATCGCACATACATTGATAAAGTAAACGCCCCCACAGGCGTCCCTAAAGAGATAGCTTTAGATGATACTCAACGCAGCTTTTTAACAAATGGACAGCCAGGTGAGCGTGGTACGTTAACGTTTGATTATGAGCGTGATGCAATGAGTGCAATGGTACGTTTTAATTATTTTGGAGAAACCGACGTTAAGTACTTTGGTAATGATCATATCGGTTTACCTGACTTCTTATCGCCAACAGGTGAATTTAAAGACACCAGTGTTGTTGAATCTGCGGTATTAGTTGATATTAATTTTGGGTATGAACTGAGTGAATCACTGACTTTTAACTTAGGTATTGATAATGTGTTTGATGTAACACCTGATGAATTAGGGAAAGATGAGGCCCTTGATTTTATTACAAATGGTGCATTTAAATATCCAGTTAGAGCATTGCCATATGGGTTTGATGGTATGACGTATTATGCAAAAGTAAGCTTTAGCTTCTGATGCACACCGAAGTGCCTTAAAAAGCGAATTTTGCTTCTGTAGGTACTTCGGATATATACCCAAGTCACCTCAATATGCAGACTTCAGCGTTTCACAGGTGTTTAATATCAAGGCGTTACTTTGCAACAATGGTCATCCCTTTTAATAAGTAACAACGCTGAGAGTAAGCGCCTGTGGAACGCCCAACGGGTTGGTTTAAAAGCGATTTATACAGCGTTATTGATTTTAACAAGGGAACAACCATTATTTGCAATCAATGCCTTGCCTAAATCGCTTTTAACTCCAACTGAAACTGCATCTTGAGGTGGCTTGGGTATAAGTACTTAGAATATATGCGAAGTACTCATTGTGCACATAAAAATATTTATTGAATGAGAATTAATATCAATATATAGTATTGATAATTATTCTCATTATAGGTGTTATTATGTTCAAGCCACTTTTTCTTTTAGCCTCCCTTGTTTTATCTACAGGTGTTTTTGCAAAATGCGAAGTCACTATTTCTGCTAATGATGCTATGGCATTTTCCACTAAACAGCTTGAAGTTGATAAAAGCTGTAAAACTGTAGCATTAACACTTAATCATACCGGTAAATTACCCGCCAATGTTATGGGACATAATTGGGTGCTTAGTGTGGCTGCTGATGTTAAAGAGCTGGCGATGGCAGGCATGCAAGCAGGGCTTGAGAATCGTTACCTTCCAAAAGATGACCCTCGAGTGCTGGCCTCTACAGAGGTTATTGGTGGTGGGGAGACTACGTCTATCGAGTTTTCAACAGAGAATTTGAATGCAGGCACTGTTTATAAATTCTTTTGTTCCTTTCCAGGACATTTTGCAATTATGCAGGGGGATTTTAAGCTAATTTAAAGGCTAGGGCGTGTTGACCTTTCGAGATTGATTTTGCAACAGTATGTTTGGTATTTAGGCAAGGCAGAGCCTATGGTGTGTGGTTGCTCCCCATAAATAGGCGAGAACACAGTATAAATGCCAAACATGCGCTGCCCAAAGGGTTCTCTAGATGCGATTAACTCTTTGTAGCTCGGTTTTTACTTAGCCCGCTAGGTTACAAATCTCTCGCCGCGATTAAATCTCCCCTAGGTTGAACGAATTTCACTCTACAAAGAACAACACGCCCTAGAATATATCTTTAAAATAGTATTAAAAACACTTGCTAATTAGCTAGCAAGTCCTACAATCCGCAGCAAGTACCATGGTACTTGCTACTTAATTTATTCACTTTATGAACTGGAAATATTAATGAAAAAACATAAAAAAGGTCAAAAATCTCACAATAACAGTGTTGATACTGGTCGAGGGGTTATTCGTGATAATGCGTTGGCAGCTTTAGTCACATCTAAAATATTTAAACCACAAATTGTATCAGCTAAAAAAGGCAAAGGGTCTTTTAAGCGCAACAAAAAACATGCTGGACAAGAGTCCTATTTAATCGCTGCATAATATAGTTGTGATCAAATAGGGCTTTTGCTGTTTTCGTTTAACAACTTTCACCTACTGAATAAAAATATAAACCCCGCTTAGATAATTTTTTTCTAAGCGGGGTTTTGTGGTTATATAGCTGTAATTATATTTCTGACGTCTTCATTCCATCACTTTACGTGCCCGTAAAGGGCAATAAAAAGCTCTGTAAACACTGATTATGCTGGTTAACTTTAGATTAACCTTGCGTTCATGTTTAATGCGTAAAATTCCCCAAACTTTATACGGGTATACAATTTTCAATTATAACCTATATAAAAACTAGACTTTATCATTACTTTTTGTTACTAATTTACCTGTTATATGTACATGTCTTTTTTAAATTAAGTTGACGTGCGTGTAAACTATGATAGCTTTAATGGCGATTTGTAAATTAAATGTTATTTTTAACCCCTGGGCGGAGGAGCATATGAGCTCATCAATGATAATAAAAAATGCTTTTAAGCTAAGTGCTTTGTCACTTAGTTTTATTGGCTTAAGTGCGCAAGCTGCAGTTGATTGCAGTGCGTTAACACAATGGCAAGCTGGTCAAACACATACTGGTGGAAGCCAAGTTCAAGCGCAAAATAATGCGTATGAAGCGAAGTGGTGGACGCAATCTAATCCAGCAGAGAATTCTGGCCAATGGCAAGAATGGAAAAAATTGGGTTTATGTGACAGCGCTGTCACAGAGAACTTAATACCAACTGTGACAGCTTTAGTACCGGCAAATAATTCTCAATTTAACGAAAAAGACAGCGTTGTCATAAGTGCGCAAGCATCTGATGCTGATGGCACAGTTACTAAAGTTGAGTTTTTTGTAGATGGTGCTCTTGTCGCAACTGATAGCAGTGCACCATTTAGTACAAATTGGCAAGCCGTCGTTGGTTCACATCAAGTTAGTGCTGTTGCTACAGATGATAAAGGTGCACAGTCGAGCGAAGTCATTAGTATGATTAGCGTGCAAGGCAGCGTAGTTGACCCAGTTAACCAGGCACCTGTAGCATCTATTTCATTCAGTACATTACCTGAGCAGCTTATCGTTGGTTCACAAGTTGTATTTGCACTTTCTGGCACAGATAGCGATGGTCAAGTAACGTCGTTGAGTTTTGCTGCTAATGGCGCAGATGTTCATCAAGCAAATTCAGCTGCAAGTAGCTATGCATGGCAAGCGACTGCACTTGGACAAGTCACATTTACCTTGACCGCAACAGATAATGAAGGCGCTACGTCACAAACAACAAAAGTACTTAATGTTGTTGAAGCTGGCACTCCTCCTGGTACGGGCACTGATTGTCGTCCTCAGGGTTTATACCAAACACCTGGTGTAAATACGCCTTATTGTACCGTATATGATGCCGATGGTCGTGAGATCATGGGTGCAGATCATCCTCGTCGTGTAATTGGTTACTTTACTAGCTGGAGAAATGGCGCAAATGGTCAGCCTAGTTATTTAGTAAACGATATTCCGTGGGACAAAATCACTCATATTAACTATGCGTTTGCACATGTTGATGCAAACAATAAGGTATCAATTGGCGATCCAAATTCAGCAGGTAACCCTGCAACGAATATGGAATGGCCTGGTGTGAGTGGCGCTGAGATGGACCCTAGCTTTGCTTATAAAGGTCATTTTAACCTTCTAAATAAATACAAAAAACAGCACCCACATGTAAAAACATTAGTGTCTGTTGGTGGTTGGGCTGAAACAGGCGGTTACTTCGATGAAACTGGTCGTGTTGCAAGTGGTGGTTTTTACACCATGACAACAAATGCTGATGGATCAGTTAACCATGCAGGTATTGATGCATTTGCACAAAGCTCAGTTGAGTTTATTGAGAAATATGGTTTTGACGGGGTTGATATCGATTACGAATACCCTTCATCAATGAAAGACTCTGGTCATCCAGATGATTTCCCTATTTCAAATGCACGTCGTGGTGGTTTAAACGCGTCTTATAAAGTACTGATGAAAAAAGTACGTGAAGCATTAGATCGCGCGGGTGAAAAAGCAGGTAAACATTATCTGTTGACTATCGCATCTCCATCTTCAGGTTATTTACTACGTGGTATGGAAACATTCCAAACTGTTAAGTACCTAGATTATGTAAATATTATGTCTTATGACTTGCACGGTGCATGGAATTCACACGTTGGTCATAACGCTGCATTATTCGATACAGGGCTAGACTCTGAACTTGCACAGTGGAATGTATACGGTACTAAAGAGTTTGAAGGTATTGGTTATTTAAACACTGATTGGGCTGTGCGTTACTTCCGTGGTGCTATGTCAGCTGGTCGTATTAATATCGGTATTCCATATTACACGCGTGGTTTTAAAGATGTAAGTGGCGGTACAAATGGTCTTTGGGGTCAAGCTGCACTTCCTAATCAAGCTGATTGTGCTAAAGGTACAGGCGTTGGTGAGAAGAATAAATGTGGTAACGGTGCATTAGGTATTGATAACCTTTGGCATGACAAGAACGACGCAGGTCAAGAAATGCCTGCAGGGTCTAATCCACTTTGGCATGTTAAAAACTTAGAAAACGGTATTGTTGGTTCGTATTTAGGTGTTTATGGTTTAACGCCAGAGACAGATCCTAACGATCAACTAACAGGCACTTATACTCGCCATTATGACAACGTTGCCGTAGCACCTTGGTTATGGAACGCAGAGAAAAAAGTATTCCTTTCAATTGAAGATGAAGAGTCTATGGCGACTAAAGTTGATTATGTAATCAACAATGGCCTAGGCGGTATCATGTTCTGGGAACTTGCTGGTGACTTTGATTACGATGCAGCTAAAGGCGAGTACTTCATGGGTTCAACACTTACCTCATTAGCGTATGACAAGTTTAATCAAAGTGGCGTTGCGTATGACGTACATGGCGGTAACCCAAGTTTCACAGTACCAACTGAAGCTGTTGATGTAACGTTTGAAGCAAAAGATTTCCCAATTGGTGATGATAACTACCCAATTAGCCCAACATTTGCGTTTACTAATAATTCAAATATTGATCTAAGCGGTGCGAAAATCTCATTTGATGTACCTGTATCAACATCGGCTATTTTTAAATCTAACTGGAATGCACAAGAAAAACTGGGCATGGCAGTAGAAGTAAATGGTTCTAATGCAGCAGGTAATAATATTGGTGGTTATGAAAATGAATTCCACCGTTTTTCAATCACGCTTAATAACGAATGGGGTGGTCAGCCTAAGGACTTCAGTGCAGGTAAAACTGTAAATGCACAAGTGATGTACTACATGCCAATCACAGGTCCAAGTAACTTTACTATTGAAAAAGATGGCAAAGTATACGCATTCAAATTTGAGTATCCAAAACTTCCAGATGGAACAACAGGCGGTAATCCTGGCGAGCCAGGTAATCCAGGTAACGGCGGTGGTGACACATCTGGTACATGTGAAGGTGTCGCTATTACAGCAATCCCTGTTTATCCAAATTTTGCTCAAAAAGACTGGGCAGGCAATCCAAGTCACGCTACAGGCGGTGATCTAATGGTTCACAATAACGCAGTTTATAAAGCGAAGTGGTGGACAAGTTCAGCACCTGGTTCGACGGCTGATTGGACTAAGAGCTGTAGCCTGTAAGTAATAATAAAACAATAAGGGGTAGGTAATTACTTGCCCCAACATTGAGTCTTTTAAAGGACAGAGCAATGACATCAATTAAATTTAAAACATTATCACTAAGTGCAATAGCAAGTGGTTTATTACTTACATTAATGCCAGCACAGGTGAGTGCGCATGGGTATATGGATACTCCTAAAGCTCGCCAAGCATTTTGTCAGGCAGATGCAGGTTATTGGTGGCCAACAGATGGTAGCAATATTCCAAATCTAGCGTGTCGTGCTGCCTTTTTAGAATCAGGTACAGTGCAGTTCGTTCAAGATATTGAATTTTCTGTAAATACGCCTGATTACCTAAATCAAGCAGCCGTAGAAGCTAAGGTACCAAATGGGTTGCTATGTGCCGGTGGTGATAATGCAAAACGCGGTATGGATTTACCATCGCCTCATTGGCAGCGCAGTGATGTGGTGCCAAATGCTAATGGTGAAATCCAAATTCGTTACCTTGCTGCAACGCCCCACAATCCGAGTTTTTGGCAATTTTATTTAACTAAACCAAGCTTTAATGCAGCAACTGATGTATTGACATGGGCTGATTTAGAGCTAGTGCAAGAGCACGCTAATATAGATTTTGTTAAAGATCCAGATGGTAAGCGTTATTACGAAATGAACGTTGCGATCCCGCAAGATCGTAGCGGTGATGCGATTTTGTATAGCCGTTGGCAGCGTAATGATGTAGTTGGCGAAGGTTTTTATAACTGTAGCGATATCAATATAGTAAATGACGCAACTCCAACAGATCCAAGTGTATGGACCAGCGTTGGTTACTTTGTTCGTCAAGGGCAAAACGCAATCGCGGGTGATACCGTATGGGCACGTTTGTTTGATGAAAATGGCCAAGAGGTTATTAATCAACAACTAAAAGTGACTACGCAAAACCAATCAAATTGGCAACAAGCACTTGCAACACAGCTAAATCTTGATTACGCACATTTAGTACAAATCGGTGTGCAAAACCAAGCTGGCGATGTTGTATTTAATGACGCCGACACTTTGATTAACCAAGTTTATAGCAGCAATGCTAATTATACCTACGCGCTAAGTGTGCAAGGTGCACCAGCTAATACAGCGCCTATTGTTCATACACCTGCTGATTTAGTCGTTGACGAAAACACCACAACAAAAGTGCACTTACACGCATTTGATGATGAGCAAAGTGTGTTGACTTATAACTGGTCAGTACCTGCATCGCTGAGCTTTACAGGTGGCGATGCAAATATTGAACTTAGTGCACCAGAAGTAACAGCTAATACCGATTATACGGTATCAGTGTCTGTATCGGATGGTGAACTTACTACACAAACTCGGTTTAAAGTGACAGTTAACGACATAACAGTTGTTGATCCTGTCGACCCAGTTGATCCAACAGTACCAGCTTGGGATAGCTCAGCGACATATCAAGCTGGCGATAAAGCGTCCTTCCAAGGCGTTGTGTATACAGCTAAATGGTGGAATCAAGGGCAACAGCCAGATAGTTCAAATGCGTGGAAGGCTGCATCTAATCCGGGCACAAGTACAGATTGGAATGCAGGAAAAGCCTATCAAGGTGGCGCAGAAGTAACGTATCAAGGACAGCGCTATAGCGCTAAATGGTGGACTCGAGGTGATACTCCTGGACAAGCCAGTGTATGGAAAAAACTATAACTTTATTACTAAGTTTTGTAGTTCAAACTTATTACCCAATAATTAAAACATGGATAAGAGAGAAATATGAATATTAAACATTTAACAGCAGCCATTGGTGTTGCATTATTCGCAGGTACGGCTACAGCTGCGCCATCAACACCTAGCTTAAATTGGGAACCTCAACAGTATTCTTTTGTTGAAGTAGACCTTGAAAGTAATGGCTCTTATAAGCAACTGGTCAAGCGTGTTGACACTGTTAACATCAACTTACAGTGGAATGCATGGAGTGGTACTGGTGGCGATAGCTATAAAGTGTACTTTGATGACATGCTTGTAAATGAGGGCGCTTTACCTGCAGGCACAAAAAGCGGCACTATTAGCTTCCCGTATGATAAATCTGGTCGTCATACGCTTTATATTGAATTATGTGAAGCTGGCGCAACATGTGCACGCAGCGCAGGTAAACCAATTGTAATTGCTGATACAGACGGTGGCCATTTAGCACCACTACCTATGGATGTTAACCCTAACAACCGTAACATCGGTACTAAACAAGGTTTAGTGACGGGTGCTTACTTTGTTGAGTGGGGTATTTATGGTCGTGATTACGATGTATCAAATATTCCAGCGCAAAATTTATCGCATTTATTGTACGGTTTCATTCCAATTTGTGGCCCTAATGAATCATTAAAAGAAATCGAAAACGGTAACAGCTGGCGTGCACTAGAAAAAGCATGTGCGGGTTCTAGCGACTTTGAAGTCGTTATCCATGATCCATGGGCAGCAGTACAAAAAGCACTTCCAGGTGTTGATGCAAAAGATCCAATTCGTGGTACTTATTCACAGTTAATGGCACTTAAGCAACGTTACCCTGATCTTAAAATCTTACCATCAGTAGGCGGCTGGACATTATCTGACCCGTTTTTCTCGTTTACTGAAAAAGCAAACCGTGACACGTTTGTAGCATCTATGGAAGAGTTTTTAAGAACATGGAAATTCTATGATGGTATTGATATTGACTGGGAATTCCCAGGTGGTGATGGCCCTAATCCAAATCTAGGTGACCCTGTAAAAGATGGTCCTGCTTATGTTGCGTTAATGAAAGAATTACGTGAGATGCTAGATAGGCTAGAAGCTGAAACAGGTCGTACTTATGAGCTAAGCTCTGCAATTGGTACCGGCTATGACAAAATACAAGATGTTGATTACCAAGCAGCAAGTCAGTATATGGATTACATCTTTGCGATGACTTATGACTTCTTTGGTGGTTGGAATAATGTAACAGGTCATCAAACAGGTATTTACTGTGGTGAGCACATCAGTGCTGGCGAATGTAATGGCACAGGTGTTGATGAAAATGGCGAACCACGTAAAGGCCCTGCTTATACAATTGATAACGCAGTGCAGCTATTACTTGCGCAAAATGTACCATCTAAGAAAATCGTTGTAGGTACTGCAATGTATGGCCGTGGTTGGGAAGGTGTGACACCGGGTAACGCTACAATTGCAAATAACCCAATGACAGCGCCAGGTAATGGCAAGCTTACCGGCACTAAAGCACAAGGTGTGTGGGAAGCAGGCGTTATTGATTATAAAGGCATTCAAGCATATATGGTTGGCGCATCAGGTAATGGTGTAAATGGCTTTGAAGTTGGTTATGACGAACAAGCTGAGGCGGCATATGTATGGAACCGCTCAACGGGTAAACTAATCACTTATGATAGCCCTCGTTCAGTGATTGCTAAAGGTCAATATGTAAACCAATATAACCTAGGTGGCCTATTTGCATGGGAAATTGATGCAGATAACGGCGATATTCTTAATGCAATGCATGATGGCTTAGGTGGTGTTGTTGCACCAATTAACAAAAAACCTGTGCTATCTGTAACAAACGCTGTAACAGTCAATGCGGGTGAGTCAGTATCTGTTAGCGCAACAGCAACCGATGCAGATAACGATACACTTACATACTCTTGGGTTGCTTCTGCTGAACTTACTGTAACAGGTACTTCAACAAGCACACTTGCAATCACTGCACCAAACGTAACGCAAGATAGCCAGTTTACTGCAACTGTAAGCGTATCAGATGGTAAAGCTACAGTAAGTAAAGATGTAGTTGTTAACGTTATTGCACCAGTAACGGGTGGCGACAACACCGCTCCTGTTGTAGATGCAATTGCCAACATTACAGTTGAAGAAGGTGCTTCTGCAGCAGTAGCTGTTGTAGCAACGGATGCACAAAATGATGCACTTACTTATGACTGGAATGTACCTGCTGGTTTAACACTTGTAGGTAATGGCGCAAATGTAAGCCTTACAGCTGGTGCAGTTGACGCCGACACAAACTTAACTGTTTCAGTTTCAGTAAGTGATGGCCAAGTTGCAACAACACGCAGCTTTACCGTAACAGTGACTAACAAAGACACCACAACTCCTCCAGGTGACACGTGGGATGCGAGTAAAGTATACACCGGTGGTGATACTGTTGTATTTAACGGCGTAACATACAAAGCTAAATGGTGGACTCAAGGTAACCGTCCTGATTTAGGTGGCGTTTGGGAAGCAACTACAAAACCAGTTGATGGTGGCGGTAGTGTAATTTGGCAATCATCAGCTGTTTATAACAGTGGTGACCAAGTTTCTCACAATGGTGGTAAATACCAAGCTAAGTGGTGGACTCAAGGACAAGAGCCAGGCAAAGCAAACGTATGGAAATCACTTTAATTAATACTTCACCCAAGCCTACTCTTGGGTGATTAATTAATGTGAAAAATACCTTTTAAAGCAGCTTCTGAGCTGCTTTTTTTTGTGTTTTCATTCTAATACTCCATACTAATAGTTAAAGAGTTTTAAAATGAGTATGCCACCTATCAAATATATTTTTATTCTGTTCGCTTTGATTGCGCAAGTCAGTATTGCATGTGAAAGAACTATGAAAATAGGGTTAGGGCAACCTTGGCCGCCATTTTACTTTGAAGGAGAGCAAACGTTATCAGGAATAGATATTGAAGTAACTCGTCTTATATTAAATAAAGCGGGGTTTTGCAGTGAATTCGTAGTTCTACCCTCTTCAATTCGAGGGTTGGTAGAATTGAAAAAGGGGCATGTCGATTTAGTACCTGCAGCAAGCTTTAGTCATCAAAGGGCGCAATATAGTTATTTTTCTATTCCCTATAGGCGTGAAAGGATGCGTCTTTTTTGGTATGAAGACGCTAAGTTATTTAATCACAACCTACAGAGCTTAATGAGTTTACGACAAACCTTCGTGGTAAACAACGGAGGGTATTACGGGAACGAGTTTGAATCACTCAGCAGTCAGGAGCAGTTTAAAGAGTTGATAGTGCGCGTGCCAATGATTAAACAACGCCTTTATATGCTCAAAGCAAAAAGAGTTGATTTTATGATTGATGATGAGACCTCTGGTCTGTATTTAATTAAACAAGAGAAAATAGCGGGTGTGACACTTCACCCTCATGTTGTGCATGATAATCCCATACATTTTATGTTAAGTCGTAAAAGCCTGTCTCATCTTGAGCTAAAAAAAATAAATATTGCTATCAGCAATAACCAAGCAGCAATAAAGCAAATTATCGAGAGTTATACCCAATCAAGACCATTTTTGGGTAACTCAACCTAAGCGCGTCACATTAAGCCTAATATGCCCCGCATTAGCACCATAAAAGCGCATTAAATCATTTGCAAATGGCGTGAACTCGCCTGATTTAGTCATTTTAAATTCGCCGCCTGCGGATATTTCAAACACATCATCATCTGTATAATTAATCGCGCCAATTAATGCAAACCATTGTGCACTCGCTAAGCGACGAAATGGTTCTAATATAGCCATCGATATTTCTTTTACACCTAATCTAACACCATCTCGATGCCAGCCTTGAGGGCCACACTTAATGCCGTCGTCATACCATTGTTGCTCAGGGTAGGCTTGAAAACGATAGGTTGCACCTTGTTCGAGCATTAGCCCTGTGGCGTTATATTGCTCTGCGGCATAAATCATCACATCAAGGTGTTGACCAATTTGTAGTACCGTCATATTTTGATTAACCAGTGCAATATGATCCCTGAAACCAATAAAGTTAAGTGTACGTTGATCTGCATATAGCAATTGATACGGTAAGCTTTTGAGTGACTCAGGGCGATAGCTAGTTAAATGATGAATACGTTTAGCAACACTATGATGAACATGAGGTAATAATTCACTTTTTTCATCGTTTACCAGCACTATGCATTCACGATCAACTAATTTAAAGAAGGGGTTAAACCAAAAGTAATTTTGCTGGTGGCTTAATGCAAAAGGGTCTGGGGTAACAGTCATGTCATCTTGTGCAATTAAAGCATGTTGACCTTGGGCAAATAATGATTGGTAGTCAATAGCTTGGCTGGTTAAAAAATGCAATGAAAGGGGTTGTTCTAAGAGCCACTCTATCGCAAAGCGCAAACAAATATCAGCCAATCCATCACGATAATAGCCGCCGCCAATATCAGAATGCGCACCTGCAAACCACACTTCTTGTACGTTTTGCTGATAATTGATTAAAGTGGGCTCAAAAGCACGACGTTTCTCGTCCAGCGCAACACAATGCAGTGCTTGCGTAATATTATTTGCTAAGGTGTGGTTTTCAAAAATAACGTGTTCAGCACCTCGTGTTGCTTTGGTGACTTTAGATAACCCAATGGAAGCAACAGTATCAAATACACATAAATAAACATGATGTGTGATCAAAGCTTCTAAGCATTTAGCAAAGCGCCGAGCTAAGGCGGCGCCACGACTAAAACCAGTTAATAAAACGGTGTCACCGCCAACATAATATTTTTTAAAATCGCTTATCGCATGATTTAAAATACTGGCTACATCGTCATCTCGCGGGGCAAATGTTTGGTTTAGAACGCGCTTTAGCCTGCTGCCTTTAGTACCAATGCCTTGATAATAAAAACTATGTTGTGATTCGAATTTCACCGCTTTTTCAGTGTTTAGCGTACCGCCTAACAATAAATGCAGTTTGAGGATATTAGAGATGCTGGCATCTTCTTTAAAGTGATCAGAGCTAAATTGCTCTGCATCACGAGGCTCACTTCCCGTGCCATCAAAATTGAAAATCAGCGTTTTGGGCGCCATAGCATCATTCCTTTATGTGGTTTATCTTACTTTACACAGCAAATATTAAAAATTGAAGACAGTTATTGCTAAATTATTTTGTCTAACAACTTTAGCTAAAGACACCGCTTGTAATAACAAGGCGCTTTCGCAGATATGCAAAATAAAAAATCACGATCGAAAGTATACAGTGATATTAAAGTTCACCGGGTTAACTTTAGTGCAACTTCATTTTTGGACGAACAACTCTCAGCACTTTTTCGCTTATCCACAGTGCAAATGTTTTCGCGCTGCCATGAATCGCACGTTGGTGCATTCGGTACAGTGAAATATACATAAAACGGGCTATTTTACCTTCGATAAAAAAGCTGTTACTGGTGAGATTACCCATTAAACTGCCTACTGTGCTGTAGCGAGATAGGTTAACCAACGAGCCATGATCGCTGTATTTAAAACTATTTAATGGCTGCTGGCGCAAAGTTGCAATAAGGTTTTTTTCAATACATTGCGCCATTTGATGAGCAGATTGCGCACGTGGTGGGACTAAGCTCCCATCAGGTTGTGTAAATGCACAACAGTCACCTAACACATAGATAAATTCATCATTGTTACTTTGTAGATAATCGTTCACTTTAATTTGATTATTGCGGGTTAGCTCAAAAATGTCGATCTCTTTAACAAAGTCAGGTGCTTTTACACCTGCGGCCCAGAGCATGATATCAGCATTAATCTGTTCATCATCTTGGGTAATAAAACCATGCTCAATTGCTTGCTTAACTTGCGTATTTTCGCGCACCGTTACACCGAGCTTTAATAGCTCTCGCTTAGCTGCGCTGGCAATACGCT
This sequence comes from Pseudoalteromonas sp. NEC-BIFX-2020_015, assembly GCF_012952265.1. Lineage (NCBI taxonomy): Bacteria > Pseudomonadati > Pseudomonadota > Gammaproteobacteria > Alteromonadales > Pseudoalteromonadaceae > Pseudoalteromonas > Pseudoalteromonas sp. NEC-BIFX-2020_015. The sequence continues at coordinate 25,682 of NZ_JABCJL010000013.1, read as the reverse complement.
CGGATAATGCGGGCAGAATACGTGGTCCCGCTTCAATTAAATGAATATGCAAACGTTTAGCCGACATATTCGTCAAGCCATAGATTTTTAATAAATCAGAGACATGGTAAAGCTCAGCACTTAACTCAACCCCCGTAGCACCACCACCAACAATGGCAATATTTAAAGCATGTTGTGGGTCGTCGTCTTGGTGTAAGCGAGTAAAGTTATCCAGTAATGCATGTTGAAAGCGTTCAGCTTGTTGGTTTGAATCAAGATAAAAGCAGTGCTCTTTAATACCTGGCGTGTTGAAGTCGTTACTTACGCTGCCAATGGCGATCACTAGGTAGTCATAATGCACTATGCGCTGGGGAAGTATTTGATGACCAAGCTCATCATTTAATGGGCTCAGAGTAATAGTTTTTTGCGTATTATCGAGGTTGCAAAAGGTGCCAAGTTGAAAATTGTAGTGGTGTTTAGCTGCATGCGCTGAGTAAACAACGCCGTCTAAATCGGCATCAATAGAGCCTGTTGCTACTTCGTGAAGTAACGGCTTCCAAATATGAGTGCGGTTTTTATCAATGAGTAAAATATCTGCGTGTTTTCTCTTTCCTAATTTATGCCCTAATTGTGTTGCCAGTTCTAAGCCACCTGCGCCGCCACCGATGATCACTATTTTAGGATGTGTGGTTATCATTACGTTGCCCTCAAAAGAATTATACTTAAATAGTCTGGGTAAACTACTTAGGTATGGCTATACCTTGGCAACAGGCTAATTGTGCGCCTTTTAAATATATTTGTCAGTAAAAAAGGCAAAGAAATCAAGCCACAAAAAAGGTAACATGGCAGTTTGTTAAATTTACGGCTATTATTTCCTTTATTAGGGAATTTACTACAAAGGAATAACATGACGGCTTCGCTAATTACTTCGCTTGAGCAACATTTTGGTTTTAATCAGTTTCGCTCAGGACAGCAGCAAACGATTGAGCAACTCCTCAATCAGCAATCTTCACTGGCTATTTTTCCAACAGGTTCTGGTAAGTCGTTGTGCTATCAATTAACCGCATTACATTTACCCAATCTCACTTTGGTTGTGTCGCCATTATTGGCCTTGATGAAAGATCAAATTAGTTTTTTAAACAGTAAAGGTATTTATGCAGCAAGCTTAGATTCCAGCCAAACCAGTGAGCAAAGCCACACCGTGATGAGTGATGTACGCGCGGGTAAAGTTAAAATACTGATGGTGTCGGTAGAGCGTTTTAAGAATGAGCGTTTTAGGGAATTTATTAATCAAGTTGCTATTTCAATGTTAGTGGTTGATGAGGCTCACTGTATCTCTGAATGGGGCCATAACTTCAGGCCTGATTATTTAAAACTACCACGTTACCGTGAAGAGCTGAATATTCCTTTAGTGCTATTGTTAACAGCAACGGCCACTAAAAAAGTAAAACGCGATATGAGCGAACGTTTTGCAATAGCCCCAGAATGCATTGTGCAAACGGGGTTTTATCGCGCTAATTTAGATTTATCGGTACTGAGTGTTAAAACGGCTGATAAAGCCAGTACACTTGCTAATATTGTCCGCCAGCAACAAGGCCCAGGTATTGTTTATGTGACGCTACAACACAGCGCTGAGCAAGTTGCTGCAGAGCTTAGCCGCCAAGGCTTACACGCTGTCGCTTATCATGCAGGGCTTGAAGATACGCTACGTTATGGTATTCAAGATGATTTTATGGCCGGTAAAATCAATGTCGTTGTTGCCACTATTGCTTTTGGTATGGGCATTGATAAATCAGACATTCGTTTTGTTATTCACTATGATTTACCAAAGTCGATAGAAAACTACAGCCAAGAAATAGGCCGGGCAGGGCGTGATGGACAACCATCGCAGTGCTTTACGCTGGCTAATTTAGATGGTTTAAACACGGTTGAAAACTTTGTTTATGGCGATACGCCAGAGCTTAGTGGTATAGAGCATGTTATTAATGATATTCGCCAACATTTAGATCAGCAACAGCGTTGGGAAATGCAAGAATATAGCCTATCTAGCGACAGTAATATTCGTCAACTTGCACTTAAAACACTGCTCGTTCAACTTGAAATGCAAGGTGCTATTACGCCACTTTACGCATATTACGCCGATTTTAAATATAAATTTCTGGTTGATAAAGCGCAGCTACTTGGTCACTTTGATGCGACACGACAAGCATTTTTAAACTTAATATTCAGCCACACCCAGTTTAAGAAAGTCTGGGGCGCACTTAATTTTGATACGCTCACTCAAGCCGCTCAAGTTGATAGAAAACGGGTGGTTGCGGCGCTTGATTATTTAGCAGAGAAAAACTTAATCGCGCTTGAAACCAAACGCATTACTCAGGTGTATCAAGTGCATACAGAGGTAATTAATAATCCTGAGCTTGCTCAGCAATTGCATAATTACTTTGTTGATAAGGAGCAAGCAGAGATCAAGCGTATAGCGGCACTTATTCGCTTTTTTGAGCTAAAAAGCTGCTTAAGTTATAACTTGGCTCGCTATTTTGATGACAACAAAGCGCCAGAGCAATGCGGGCATTGCTCGGTGTGTCGTGGGCAAGCAGTCACGCTTGAATACTCTATTACGCCTACCAATGTTGCAGATGATGTGATTTATCAAAGAACGGATGAATTATTGAGCCACTTGGCCGCAAAAGGTTTTAACAATATCGGTATAGAAACCCAATGTCGTTTTTTAGCGGGTATGAGCGTGCCATTATTTGCCCGTAATAAAGTACGGCAACTGAGTGGTTTTGGATTGTGCGAGCAGCAACGCTACAGTGAAATAAAAGCGAAACTACTGGCACGTTAGTTTTGCTCGTGTATCCTAAGCGGCTAACGTTATTTTAGTAAGCCGCTATGCCTCAAACCGTCATCCCTATTACCCCAATCGAAACAGTTACTAACACACCAGAGCCTGTTACATGCGCTAATTGCCAAGCATGTTGTTGTCAGTTAGAGGTACGTATAGTGACCGATACCGGTGTGCCATTTCATTATATTGAATATGATAAATGGGGCAGCGAAGTGATGAAACGCGCCGATGATGGCTGGTGCCAAGCTCTCGATCGCAACACTCTCATGTGCTCAATTTATGAAAACCGACCACTGGTGTGCCGTGAATTTGAAATGGCCTCTGGCGAATGTATTACCGAACGCGAGTTAGCGGGTATTTAGTGAGTTAAACTGAATAAACCCATTAAGATTCAGCGGTATACTCACCACCTTTTTCTCAGTATAATTTACTAAAGATAACTCCCTTTTCATCGCGTACTATAAGCGATTATTTTTAGTTTCTTAATGAGACATTTATTTCTTAAATTCACTATGGAGTATATAAGTGAAAAAAACTCTTTTACTAAGTGGCATAATAGCCTTATCTGGGTGTGCGGCAAACCCGTATTTACAACCAGCGGCAAATGGGCCTAGCGCTAAATTACGTCTTGCCTCTGTGCCTAGCAACAATAATTTTGTTGGGGTTCCAAGTCAAACTGATTGTATATCTACAAAAAGCGAAGCCGGGAGCCATATTGCTACACTAGGGTTGAAAGCTAATTTAGTAAGAAGCTTGAGTCGACTTGACATGCCTGCTTACGACACAAAGCTTGGCGACTCTCATCAAAATGAGGTTTATATTCCTGCGCAAGTTCCTTTTTCATTTCAGTTTAACGGCGTTGGGATTGCGGGCTTTGCGCCTGGGAAAACTGATTCAGGAGGAGCTTTGTATTCTTGGTGTAGAAAAATAGTAAGCTTTGAACCTAAAGAAAATGGTAATTATGAAGCACTTTATGACTACATAGAACTTCCAAATGGGAAAGAAACGTGTGGCGTAAAGCTATTTGAAATAGTCGCTGATTCAAGTGGTGATTATAAAAAAGTAGAAATGGAAGATTACCAAGTAGTCGAAAATTACTGTAAATAGGTATCGCTTTTTAAGTTTATTGATAATGTTAAATAAGCTATTTTCTAGTGTGAATTATAACTTATTTATTTTTATTAGTGATGAAATAACAGGTTCAAAGGCAGAACAATTTCTACTTATTGATAAAACGTAAAGGGGCTTTACACCCCTTCAAACATTGAGCTACTTAAAACGAATTACTAACTCATGTAATTCATCAGAAATAACTTTGAGGTGATCTAATGATGCTGTTGCATTGTGAGCTGCAGTTGCACTGCTATCTGCTAGATTCGATATATTAACCACTTGTTGATTTATATCTTCAGAAACATTGGATTGCTCTTCTACCGCAGTTGCTATTTGTGCTGACATATCAGAAATCTGACCAATTGCTGAGACTATGCCTTTAAGCATTTCAGCACTTTCTAAGACTTTTTCGAGTCCTTCATTTGCATCAATCGTACCTTGCTCAGCCACATCAACAGCTTCATTGGTTTTCTTAGTTAAAGATGAAACAATATTATAAATTTCACTTGTCGAGTCTTGAGTGTGTTTTGCCAGGTTACGGACTTCGTCAGCAACAACCGCAAACCCCCTTCCTTGTTCACCTGCACGGGCAGCTTCAATTGCTGCATTGAGTGCTAATAGATTTGTTTGGTCGGCAATTTGCTCAATCATATTAGCTGCATCAGCAATTCTTTTTGTTTGCTCGGCCACCTCTGTTACAGATGTACTTATTACTTGTACTGTGGCTCTTAACCCATCAATAGCCTGACTTGTTACAAGAGAAATCTCTTCACCTTTTTTAGCAAGATTAAATGCGGTTTCGGCATGAACTGCTGTATCTGATACATGGTTTGCAACCTCTGCAATACTTGTCGACATTTCATTCATTGCTGTAGCAACTTGGCTGGTTTCAGATTGTTGTTCATCGATGCCTTTCTTCGCATCTTGAACTAAGAGGTATGAATCTGAGGATTCTCGTGAAACACTTTTGGCTGCATTTTCGATACGGCTGATCACAGTTGTAAGATGAGCGTATTGACTAATTATTGCGACTTCTAACTTTCCAAGTAAGCCTGTTTCTTCTGTGTATGACTGTATCGCTAGTTGATGAGAAAAAGAATGAGTTAATACATTTGATAAGTGTTTTAACTTTGTGTTGTTATTTATAGCAATTATAAATGCATATGCAATAACAGAAATGCTCAAAGTAGATTGAGCTGCAATAAAGGAGTCAAAATAAAAAAGTACAAATGAAATTATTAGCATGATTGCTATAAAAAAATTGGGGATGGTGACAGGAATAGGTTTATGTAGCCCTTTACCTGAATTGATCCGCGAGTAAAGTTCTTCAGCTCTTCTAACATCTTCTGGTTTTGGAGAAGAGCGAACAGATTCAAAACCAATTACCTTGGATGCTTCAGTTACAGGAGTGACGTATGCGTCAACCCAATAATAACCGCCATCTTTACACCTGTTTTTTACCAGTCCCATCCATGCTTTTCCTGCTTTTAGGTGGCTCCACATCACTTCAAAGGCAAGTGGTGGCATATCTGGGTGTCTAACAATATTGTGGGGTTGGCCGATTAATTCATCTCGAGAAAAGCCACTGATTTTTGCAAATTCTTCATTACAATCAGTTATATTGCCATGTATATCAGTGACTGAAATAAGTTTAGTCTCAATCGGAAATGTTTTACCGTGTGTTGTTGTCGGTAGACTTCTTCGCATACTTCTTTTATCCAAAGTTTTTAAGGGGTAAAAATGATTACGACCTTACAATGTCGTACCTATATTTTACCCATACTGTCCCTGTATTGTAACTATTAAAGAATAGACTTATACCCAAACCAGCTCAATATACAGAACTTAGCGTTTCACAGGGACTTAATATCAAGGCGTTTACTTTGCAATAATGGCAGTTCCTTTTAAGAAGTAACAACAATGAGGGTAAGCGTCTGTGAAAAGCCCAAAGGATTGGTTTAAAAGCGATTTATACTGCGTTATTGATTTTAACAAGGGAACAAGAATTCTCTGAAATCAATGCTTTGCCTAAATCGCTTGTAATTCCAACTGAAACTTACACCCCTTTACTGGCAAATAATTAGCTATTACGCTTTAATCGTATTTAGCTTCGAGTTCTTGTGATGTGTGCCATTTTTCATGGCTTTGTAGTTGCTCATCATAACGTACAAGATTTTGGAAATGTGCTAATTGACCTGTATTTTTAACAATCTCGACAATAAACGACATCATAATATCTGCACCGGTGAGAGTGTCGCCTACTAAGTAGCGTTTACCTTCAAGGCGGTCGTTAAAGTAGCTGATCACTTTTGCTGATTCAGCGTCTGCGTAGCCTTCTAAAAATTGCGTTTTAGCGCCATCTTTTAGTACAAACATTTTTAAAAGCAGCGGTAAGATTGCAGAGCTTTCAGCAAAATGCAGCCACTGTTGGTAATCTACATATTCATTTGTGCCCGCTTTTGGTGCTAATGCACCGTTACCGTATTTTGTGATCAAGTAATCGGTTATTGCACCTGACTCAGTAACAATTAAACCCTCGTCTTCAATTACAGGTGATTTACCAAGTTGATGAATGTTTTTAAGCTCATCAGGGGCTAAAAAAGTGTCACTGTTACGTTGATATGCAACAATCTCGTAATCCAGATTTAGCTCTTCTAGTAACCAAATAATGCGTTTTGAGCGTGATTTATTTAAGTGATGTAATTTAATCATGTGTGTCCTTAAACATGCAGCAATTAATTGCTGCGCAAATAATATTAAAGCGGTTGATTTACTTGAACTACAGTTTTACCAAAGTTCTTACCTGAGATCATATCGTTAAATGCATTGAGGGTATTTTCAAACCCATCAACGAGGTGCTCGCGATAGTGAATTTTTCCTTCACTGAGCCACGTTTGCATATCAGCTGCAAACTCATCATAACGGTGGCCATAATCATAAAAAATAATAAAACCCTGCATTTTTATACGTTTAGTGAGTAATTGCCCCATCAACATGCCTAAGCGATCGGGGCCTTGTGGTAGCTCGGTGGCGTTATATTGTGAAACTAGTCCGCATAAAGGAATGCGGGCCGCGGTATTAAGTAAAGGTAGTACGGCGTCAAATACTTTTCCGCCCACATTTTCATAATAAACATCAATACCTTTGTCGCACGCCTTGTTTAACTGCTCTACAAAATCATCAGCTCGGTGGTCTATGCAGGTATCAAAGCCAAGTTTATCAACAGCGTATTGGCACTTATCACTGCCACCTGCTACACCGACTACTTTACAGCCTTTGAGTTTCGCTATTTGGCCTACCGTTGCGCCAACGGGTCCTGTTGCAGCTGCAACAACAACGGTTTCACCTTCTTGAGGAGCACCGATATCCAATAATCCCATGTAAGCTGTAAAGCCAGGCATACCCATAATACCTAACGCATAAGATGGTTTGCTAGGGGCATGGCCCAACGACATTAAACCGTCACCTTTTACTATCGCGTATTCTTGCCAGCCGGTGTAGGCCAATACCCATTCGCCTTGCGTAAATTGATCATTTTTTGATTGTTCAACTTGGCAGACAGTCGCACCGACCATTACTTCACCAATCGCAACAGGCTCAGCATATGATTTTGCATCACTCATGCGGCCGCGCATGTAAGGGTCTAGCGATAAATAAATAGTGCGTAGCAACACCTCACCTTGTTCAAGTGCAGGTAATTGTACTGTTTTTAACGTGAAATTTTCATCGGTAGGCGCGCCGTGTGGGCGAGATGCGAGTGTGAATTGTCGATTTTCAATTGATTTCATAAAAAGGCTCCATGTTCTATAAAAGAAATGCTATTCGTAAAAACTGTAAATCTAAATGCTCAGTCATTCACGGTGTTAGTAGTAAATCGGTAGGTTTAGATATGAAGTTAGGGCGCGGTGTATAAATTCAATGGTATGTTTATCTCTGTACAGGTAATGATTTTTGCATATCTGCAATAGTGGGCTTTACCACAGATTTAGCTCGAAAAAAGGGACTAGGTATGTTAAAAACGGTGGTTAAAGAATAAACGTAAAGAACAAAGGATTGAAATGAAAAACATGCATTTATTGTTTTTATGTAGTCTATTGCTACCTATCTCCGCGGCGGCGAACGATGTTTTATCTGTCGATCAAGTTGGGCTACAAGGAATGCAGTTTGCCTTTGAGAACGATGCTCGCATTAAGCCAAAAAATAGTGACTTTAGTGTAGTTAACTCTGTTTTTATGAGTAGCGAAGCGGGGAAACGCTTGGCTGTTATTACTGTGCGCAATGATGCGTCGGGTTCGCGTATTCTAGAAGGATCGCACTTAATGGCATTATTTGCTGATGGCTCACGTAAAGGACCCTCGTCGTTAACTGACGGGATTAAACTCGATGATGGCGAACTACGCTCTGTGACAGTCTCATTCGGTGAAGCCGACTATCCAATTTTAGCCATTTACACTAGCAAAAACTTTAATTAGGAAAGACATGAAATATAGTTTCCCTGTACTTTTATGTGCATTAAGTTGTACTTACGTTTTGGCCGAGCAAAGCACCGATCTTGTGACCGACAACACCTTCACTCAAGGTGTTGAAGGGCCAGCCTTTTATAAAAACCATTTATACGCTGTAAATTTTGCGCAGCAAGGGACTATAGGCAAAGTAGACAACGCTGGCAACACACAGTTATTTGTTAAGCTACCTAATGACAGCGTTGGTAATGGTTTACAATTTGATGCACAAGGTAATTTATATGTTGCTGATTACGTAAATCATAATGTGCTAAAAGTCGCTGCAGACACGAAACAAATTAGTGTATTTGCGCACAACAGCGCTATGAACCAGCCTAATGATATAGCCATAACAAAACGCGGTGCACTGTTTGCCAGCGACCCTAATTGGGCAAATAGTTCAGGGCAATTATGGCGAATAAGTGCCGACGGCCAAACAGTATTGCTTGAAAATAAAATGGGCACTACCAACGGCGTAGCGGTCAATAACGACAATACTAAACTTTATGTGAACGAAAGCGTACAGCGCAATATTTGGCAATATGACCTTGATAGTGATTTAAATATCAGCAATAAACAGTTACTGATCAGTTTTGACGATCATGGTATGGATGGTATGCGGGTTGATAATCAAGGGAATATATTTGTAGCACGTTATGGTGCAGGAGTTATATTAAAAATAAGCCCAGCTGGCAAGGTGCTCCACACATACACATTAAAAGGCCAGCACCCAACGAACGTTGCGTTTAATGAAGAGCAAACAAAGCTTTATGTAACAATGCAAAAACGCGGCGCGATAGAAGTGGTTGTGCTGTAGTTATTCGCTCTTGGTAGAATAAAATACATTATCTTTCGAGGTTGAATTTACAGCGGTCAACAGGCTTAGGTTAATATTTTCAAAAGAAAATTATGGCTTGTGTTCTCTACGACAATCTACATAAAATAATAAGGTGTTACTAATATGTCTGCTCATGAAACTCATTGTCTTTGTGGTGTGGTAAAGATTACCGCAAAAAATGTGAACCCTAAATTTACAGTGTGTCATTGTCAATCATGCAGAACCTGGGGAGGAGCACCATTCTTTGCCGTTCAGTGTGGTACTTATGTTAAAATTGAAGGTGATGATAAAGTAAAAATGTACGAGTCATCATCTTGGGCATCTCGGGGCTTTTGTACTGAATGCGGAACTCACTTGTTTTATAAATTTAAGGCAACAGGTGAATATAATATGCCAGTGGGCATGTTTCCAAACTTGGAAGGACTTGAAATGGATATGCAATATTTTAGCGATATGCGACCTAGCTACTATTGTTTCTCTAATGAAACCAAAGAGATGACTACAGCAGAAATAATGGCTTATTTTGCTTCATCTGTTTAGGCTATCAATAACGGGTATATAAATAGCTTTTAAACCAATCTTTTGGGCGTTTCACAGGCAGGCGCTCACTCACATTGCTGTTACTTCTCAAAAGGTGCCGCCATTGTTGCAAAGAACGCCTTGATATTAAACATCTGTGAAACGCTGAACCTGAGGTGGTTTGGGTCTAACTCTATTTTTTTCAGTTTGTTTATGGTGCCCTTATAATAAAAGCGCACCGGGCAGGGTGCGCTTTTGGGGTTTAATCCTGTGTTGCTGTCGCAATTTTGGATTAACTAAAAATGTGGTGAGTAACGAACTGCAATACCCACTGTACGGCCAATTACACTGTAATCGCTGACAGTATTAAAATGGTTTGCGCCCACCTCCGGTGTTGGTGGTGCCTTGTCAAACAGGTTATCTATACCAAAGTTAACGGCAATATCGTCAGTTGCTTGCCACGACGCAGCAAAATCCATGTAATTTTGTGCTGAAATTGTTTCTGATCTATCTACAGCGTAGTCTACTTCTCCAATTCTGCGCCAGCCTAACTGAAAATTCATAGTATCAAGTTGCCAGTCAAATGTTGCTCTGTGCTTATAGTCAGCTTGTAAAATACTGGCAAAGTCTCCTGAGCAGGCACTCCCATACGTACCTTTACAGTCAACTTCAGCTACTGTGCTGTTATTTTGGCGAGTCTGCTCGGTAATAAAATTACCTTGATAAGAAAATCGAAAACGCCCACCTAAGTCCATCGGTGCATCAAACACGTAGTTAGCCGCAAGATCAAAGCCCGTTTGTTCAATAGCGGCAAGGTTAAAGTCATTCACGATCGCAGTGCTAATAAACCCGGTATTAGGGTCGCGAAGCACGGCATTACACAGTGGGTTATTTGGGTTTGGATTATCAATATAGCAGCTTTGTAGCGCAGCACCTGGCTGAATTTGGCTTACTGCATCGGTTACTCTAATGCTGTAATAATCTAATGACAGATCAAAGCCCTCAATATAACTCGGGGTGTATACAACGCCTAAGGTATCTGATTCGGCTTGTTCAGGTTTTATATCGGGGTTACCACCGTAAGTATAAGCGGCTTGGCTGGTATCAAACACGGAGCCTGCTGCTGGCGCGCCAAAAGCGGCGCATTGCGTAGCGTCACCGGTGCCTAGTAAGCAAGGATCGCCATCGTAGCGGCCAGCCAAACGCGGAACAAATTGATCACTATTTTGATCAAATAAGGCTAGTGAAAGCGCAGTGATTGGGCTGGCAAACTCACCTAAATTTGGTGCCCTAAAGGCAGTGAGTTTGTTTGCTCTAATACGAATGTCGTCGTTGATTGCCCAATTAATACCGAGTTTGTAGGTGTCTTCTGCTTCGGTATTTGAGTAATCAGAAATACGATAAGCACCTTCAAAACTTAGTTCTTTTACAAAGGGCATATCAGCTAAAATAGGCACTAAAATTTCAGCATAAAATTCTTCACTGCTAAAACTGGCATCCATATCGAAGGCGCTTACAGCGGCAAAGCTAGTACGGTTTCTAAACGCATCCCCTGGGGTTTGTTTACCGGTTTCTTTACGGTATTCGTAGCCAATTGCAAAATCAACATAGCCTGCTGGTAGTTCAAATAAAGGGCTTGAATCCCCTGATAGTGTTGCAGCAAATACACTTTGTGTGCGCTCACGAGTAGTGTATATAAGTGGGTCGCTAAAACTGCTCAAATCAAGGTTAGGATCAAAAATGTCCTTAGTATTAGCAAGACTGGCAAAGCGACTATTGCCGTTACTATCCGTTTTATAGCCATTATTATAAAGCGTAGCTACTTCATCAGTTTGACCATACTGGCCGTAAATGTCGTAACGTAAATAATCAGTAATATCACCTTTTAAGCCTAATTGAAATTGTAAAGAGTCGCGTACGGCTTTAGTGTGCTGTACACCGAGCCCTAAGTTTCGCTCTACATTGACGAGTGCATTACCTTCGGTATCAAATGTTAATTGTTGGCGTAATGCAGCAGGAATATATTGATTATCTTGGCTGAGCGTAACCTGTTCATTAACAAATATAGGCGTCTGGCCGCTGGCACCAGCCCCATTCACTGTGACTTTAGAATACATCGCACGGCCATAAGCAGTGGCGCTATCAGCAACATCTACATCGAATAGCAACCCAGCTGAAAGTCTTTCCATTGGTTGGGTTAAGTAACGTTGACGGGTGAAATCACTGGTTTGACGTTCAGCGACTGTTTGCCCTGCATCATTAATAGCGATGCTATTTCCTGAGGCTACATCGGTATAAAAACCACCACTATTGATCATCGTTGCGCTATTTTTTAGTGCGAAATCGCGCTCACCGGCAAGTAACTCTTTACGTTCTGAATAGCCTAAGTAACCAGTAACGTGACCGTTGCCATCCGCGATATCACCACCAAAAATGGCTTCAAAATTGAGTTTTTCATTCCCCCCATCCGCCGTTTCATAACTGCTTGAAAACTCAGCGCCATTAAAGTCATCATTAAGTACAAAGTTAACTACGCCAGCAACTGCATCGGCGCCATATACAGCCGCGGCACCACCGGTTAGTACATCAACACGTTTGATAAGCCCAGCAGGAATAATATTTACATCAACCGAATTACGAAAACTAAAAGGAACTGCACGGGTACCATCAATTAACACTAATGTTCGGTTTTGCCCAAGGCCACGAAGATCGATTGTTGATGAGCCAAATGAATCACCGACTGTTGCCCCAGTGCTATTTGCACCCGCTGCGGCTTGCGGAAGTTTTGCAGTTATATCTTCAACATTAACAGCGCGGTCGAGTTGAATTTGTACTTCGTCAACACTCATAACAGGGCTACTTGATACCAGCTCTGTGCGCTGAATACGCGAACCAGTAACAGTAATAACCTCAGGCTGCTTTTTTGCAGTAGTTTGTTCTGCAGCGAATAATGCTGGGCTAGTGGTTGTGACTATAGCAAGCGCAATAGGTGAAAGTAACATGAGAGGGCGCATTGAGCGGTTATTGCAGTGTTTCATTGTCGTTCCCGTTATTATGTAATGTTGTTACCATGGGTTGTTGTCAGTACATGCATTGGCTAAGCATGTAAAATATCTTTGCATTAAAATACGATTCAATGTTGCACGCTGTTAATTCGCAGCTCTCACTGGTTACTTATTTAATACAATTGATAGAATGCCTAGTTTTAAAGCATTTCATAGTTGTTTGCAATAATTATTCTTCCATTCTTAACTTGTAAGGTATAAAGTATTCCTTGGGTTGGTTTGTATTTATTCTAATTTATATATTGATATTCAAGGGCATATAAAATGCATCAGCACATATTAGCGCTTTATAACAGCGCAAAAAAACAACAAAAACTAATAATAGGTTTGATGAGCGGAACATCATTAGATGGGCTTGATGTCGCATTATGTAAAATGTCAGGCAATGGAATGAATACTCAGATTGAGTTGCTTGCTTTTGAAACAGTTGATTATGATGATGATTACAAACAAAAAATAAAAACCGTATTCGCAAAGCGCGACTGCGACCTTGAACTCGTTACTTTATTAAATCCGTGGATTGGCGTTTTACATGGAAAAATGGTTAACCAATGCCTAGCTAAGTGGCAGCTAGGCGCAAAGGATATAGACGTTATAGCAAGTCATGGGCAAACAATATACCACTGCCCTAAAAGTCAGCATCAACATGCTGACTTTAAGCATGGTACTTTGCAAATTGGAGATAGCGACCATCTAGCAGTCACAACAGGCATCACTACAATCGGTGATTTTCGCCAAAAGCATATTGCAGCAGGAGGCGAAGGCGCACCACTGGCGGTATATGGTGATTATTTGTTTTTTACTAGTCCCGCAGAAAATCGCATTTTACTTAATATGGGAGGAATTGCGAACTTAACATACTTGCCTAAAAGTGCAGATCCAGAGGCGGTTTTTAGTTCAGATATCGGTCCAGGTAATACCATCATGGATGCGTATATTCAGCGTTTCTTTGCACCACTGCATTACGACCGTGATTCGTTAGTCGCAAATCAAGGCTCAATTAATCAACGATTACTTGATGCATTATGTGAAAACACATTTTTTGCATTGGGTTTTCCAAAAACTACCGGGCCCGAAGTCTTTAATTTACAGTATTTAGCGACAGCACAGGCAGCAAGTGAGACAACGCATTTAAGCCATTTTGATGTGATGGCAACTTTAAATCGTTTTTCAGCGCAGGTTATCGCTAATGCCATTAATCAATGTAGCGTTAACCTAAGTAATGTTCAGGTATACGCAAGTGGCGGTGGAATTCATAACCCATTACTCATGAAACATATTTTGGCATTATGCCCACAACTTGACGAGATCAAGAATACTCAGGCACTAGGTATTAACCCTGATGCAAAAGAAGCGGTATTATTTGCGATTTTAGCGAATGAGTGTCTTGCGGGGGAAAAACAGCGTTTTGGCAATCAAGCACAAGGGATCCCCAATATTACAATGGGTAAAATTAGTTTTGCAGATTAAAAAAAAGATAAAAATGAGCTACTAAAGCTGCTTAGATACTGGCGAAACGAAAGGCTTTTAGTGAGTGCCAGTGGTGTAGGCTCGTCAGATACGTAACCACACTTAAATGCATTCACTGAGACGTCAAATTGAGCGCTGTCTTTGAGCGTTGCATGTAAGCCATGTAACATCATTTGTAATACATAATCATCACTACAGGTTACTTTATCAAACGCTAAAATTATTGTGCCTTGTTCTAAATCAGCTTGTTTTAACGTATACGGCACAAAATATCGTGCATTTCTAGCTTCTAAATGCGTTGCACTTAATGAAATAATGTCTCCTTCATGGGCATCATCAGGTAATACACATAAAAAACTAATTTTATGATCTGAATTTGCATGCAATATTAACGGATCATACTCAGTGGTATGTGCCATAGCTGCTGATAATGGATCTTCATAAGATTGCAGTGCAAATGCAAGTTGCACCATGGGAGCTGTCATTTATGTGTGTCGTCTGTACGTGATTAATTATATCGGATAGAAAGTATCCACTATTTAAATTACAGAATTATGACTATTGATTAAAACAGTATTATTTAAACGTACATTTATGAAAATTAGTTACTTCTCGCTTCAAATAGGGATAGTTACTGTCACTATAAGCTCAGATCTTCAAAATCTTACCTTTCTTAATCAGGGTATATGAGAATAGGCTCCTATCTATCGTCCAGTTGTTTGGTTTAAAAGTGACGCTCCATTTTGAGGTTGCTTGAGTGCTTAACTTAAAAGCTATAGTGACTTATTGTAGGCCCTGCGAAACTCAGCTAGTGGACTAATGCGAACCCATCTAAATAAATACATGATAATTATTTTAGTTATACCGCTCACTAAAGCAAGTACAATTAAAGGCCAACCTTGACTGATGCCCATTGATATCGCGAATGCTATAGTGGAAACGTCCATCATTAAAATAAATTGACTCATTCGGATATCGATTGCGCCAGTGTTTCCTGTATTCATAATTAACTTTATTTGGTGGATATAGCCTTGGGCTAATAAAAAGGTTATTACCAAAATCAAGATTGTAGACAAATTTTCACTTTGACCAGAAAAGTTGTCTTTGAAAATAAACCCTGTAATGCCAAAGATAAAACTACATCCGATGAATAAAATGCAAAAATATGAAGTTTTTGATTTTCGGTCGAGCCACATTTCAAATAATATTAAAGTAACCAATATTGAAGCAATAAGCCTTGGCCACACGATGTAATGATTTAATGGCTCTATGCTGTATCCGTATATAAAAAAAGAAAAATATGCTAGAAAGCTCATTGTGAACTGGTTTTGAGATAAAACATTAGTCGCACTAGGTTCTCCATCTTTTTTTCTTGCCCAAATTTTATTTAACTGCAAAAAAACGCCATATAGACTAACAAAAATAAAGAGTGTGTTGATTGTTCCAAATAAGTTATACCACATATTATCTCCTTGGGGTTATTGTCGACAATGTATTGTTTTAATTTGTTTATTTCAAGTTAAATATTTTATTTTAGCTATTATTGTCGACATTACTGTGATTTACCCGTGGTTATGGATGGCATGAAGGGTTAATTGATATTGAAGGTTTTGATTATAAATGATGCCTATCTATTTTAGACACTCGCATTATTTTACTGTTTGGGTATAGTCACCGCATTAACTCATAAAAGAATTTAATTATGCTTAAAAATTTACTCATGTTATGTACTTTGGTGTGTTTGTCTTGGAGCGCCAGCGCCAGTGATGAAGCGCCATTTAGTGGTGATATTTCAGCGTCTACTTTATTGGCAGATTACAATAAGTTTAGCCAAGAGTATGAGCGCTTTACAGCAACGTCAGATGAACTCGAATTAATCCAAAAATTAGCAGGAAAAGATATTTTGGTGCTATTTGGTATTTGGTGTCATGATAGCCAGCGTGAAGTGCCTCGTTTACTCAAATTATTAGAAAAATCAAAAGTGGCCGTGAATAGTTTGCAGCTAATTGCAGTGGGGTATAACAAGAAAGACCCTGCAGGTGTTGCATCGGCACATGAACTAAAATACACGGCAACAATGATCGTCATGCAAGAAGGTAAAGAGCTAAGCCGTGTTGTTGAAAAACCTAAAAGCTCCCTTGTTATCGATTTAACAAATTTTGATGAAGAGTAACTGACTTAATGAGTGATAAAATTATTGCAGCGATAACGGTCTTCGCGGTTTTTTTATTTGTGAGTTTGATAATTCACTTTGCATTAAAAAAAATTGAACGCCGTTTTGATGGTAATACAGCGGAATCCTTCAGGTTGATTTCAAATTCACAAAAAGCGATTCTGATTTTTATTGGTACAGTTCTGGCTTTATCAAAACTCGACTTTGATGTGACGGGTTTAGTAGCAGGATTAGGATTAACGGGGTTTGCACTGGGATTTGCGCTTAAAGATGCAATATCTAACTTAGTCGCAGGTATTATGATTGTGCTTTATCGGCCTATTAAATTAGGTGATAGTATCGAAGTCGCTAGCTGCAAAGGCGTGGTTGTTGATTTAAACCTCAGATACATTACCTTAAAAACAGATGGTTGTCGTCACTTAGTACCCAACTCATTAATTCTTAGTAATAAAGTCACAATAAATAACCCGTAACAGTTTAATAATTTTTACACCGCATGGAAGATCTTCTGTTCTTTCAACTAGCTAATTACTAATGAGCTGATTAAAATAGTCTATAAATTTAACCGTAGTGACCACCCGAATGTTTGAACATGTGATAGCGTTAATTGATGAAGCGAACAGCGAAGATCCAAACTGTGAAGAGTTTGCAGGAAAAAACTGGCCTAAAGAGCGACTGTATTCAGAGCGTATGACGCAGATGTTGAACCGTTTTAACGTTGATGCTGATCCGTTAATGCATATTGCCGTTAGAGCTCAGCATATTAAACGTTGGTGTTCGCCGCGCAGTGATTTTCCTATGGATAAGCAGGGTTATCATCAGTGGCGCAGTGCATTGTATGTTTTTCATGCAAAAACAGTGGTTGAACTCATGCAACAAGTGGGGTGCTCTGAGGTTGATCAACAGCGCGTGTATGAAGCGGTGGCTAAAAAGCAAATCAAACGTAATCCTGATAGCCAATTAGTGGAAGATATTGCCAGTCTGGTGTTTATTGAGCACTACATGTGGGCATTTGCACAAACAAAGCCAGATTACGACGAGCAAAAATGGATAGGTATTTTGCAGCGTACGTGGCAAAAAATGTCTATAGAAGCACATGAATTTGTACTCGGGGGGCATGTGATTTTACCTCAACCTTTAGTGCCATTGATTGAAAAAGCATTGTCAGGAAAATAATATTCTTATGAGTGAAAAAGCAACTTAGTCTTCGCTAAGTTGCTTTTTTTCAGTATGTAGTTTGGCCACAGTTAGTTTATTAACAGCCAGTGGTAGGGTCAATTCCATATTTTCCAGTGTTTCTTTAATTTGATTTTTCAGTTCAATAGTTGTCTGTTTTTGTAGAGCGTTTAATACTTGCGTTGTTTGTAGGTTTACTTGTTCATTTAATTGAGCTTCATTTGGACTTAATAGCATTAGTGTAAGTAGTAGCGTATTCATTTTCATCTCCTTATTTAAATTACCGCTAAGATAAGGAAATTTGATGACAGCAGCGTGTGGCTTATATTGCTGCTTTGTTAAACTTTAATGGTGTTTTGATGAACGTCTTAAAGCTGCACTAAACAGATCAAAGTGCCTTCAGTTGCACGCACGTAAGCATAATGGAGAGATTCTTTTTGACAGGGTGGACAAAGCGGTTCAGCCCCAGCTAATACTGCTTTATCGTAGCTTTCACTTAAATTATTACATGTAAAACGCAGCTCAAACCCCAATGCGGGCTGCTTTGGGTGCGCGCGAATATAGCCTTGTTTAAAATGAGCTTGCGCATAGGGGTGATTAGCAAATGCTATTTTTACATTGCCGGTATCAAGTTCACCGTACTCAGCGTTATCACTTAATGAAAAAGTAATAAAACCAAACGCTTGATAATAAAAATCTAATGTTTCTTCCACGTTATCAACATAGATAACGTTAGTCATAAATTGCATATTATTCCTAAAATCACCTTCATACATTAAACATAGCCTATTGACGCTATTTTAATAAATTATTTGAGCGCAAATAAAAAATTAGAATTAATACTCAAATCGCTATTGAAAATGATAATGAGTTGCATTAGGATCTGCCTCAAATTGACAGGGGATTGACATGAAATTAAAATTTTTATCTATAGCAATAAGCACAATAATTCTAAGTGGGTGTGGCGGCTCAGGTTCTGAGTCAAACTCCGCACCACAATTTTCTCAGGCGACGTATTCTTCATCATTAAATGAAGATTCAAACGTGACATTAACGGTAAATGGAACAGACGTAGACAATGATCAACTTAGTTACTCTTTAGCGAATGCTGCGAGTAATGGTAGCGTGAATGTTAATACCAGCACCGGCGAGGTGACGTATTTACCGAATAGCAACTTTAACGGCGCTGACTCGTTTCAAGTGATGGTGTCTGATGGCAAAGGCTCTGCAACAACAACAGTATCAATCGACGTGTTAGCAGTGAATGATACCCCTGTTATTAGTATAGATAAAGTTCAGGTTAGTGGCGGCGAGACAAAAGTTGGAGCGGTAACCGCCACAGATATCGATGCAGATACACTTAAATATACAATTTCAAAACAAGCCGTTAATGGTGAGCTTACGCTTAATTCAGACACGGGTGAAATTACCTATACGCCGACTGCTTTGACCAATGCAGTTGATAACTTTGAGCTAACTGTTGATGATGGAAACGGTGGTATTGTAAGTAAAACACTCGAAATATCGGCTAATTTATCGACTAATTCAGATCGTGCTTATTATTACTACGCGTCAGAACAATCACATTTAAAGCGCTCAGAGCAGCTTATTACTACGTTACAAAATGACATTAATATTGGTGAAGTAAACTCAGCTTTGGCAATAGGGTACGCAGAAGCTGGTTTAGAGAACGAGGCAGAGCGTTTAATTACACAAGACAGCATTATTCGTGATGAAATACGCGCTTTAGCACTTGTTAATGTTGCTAATCAATACACTTTATTAGGTAAACTTGAAAGAGCGAATGAGCTTAGATTAGAGGCAAGTAACTTATACTCTGCCTATATTGCGACCAAAGGCATTTCTGCATTTACAGCAGACGACCAAGACTTTTTCTACTCTTTAGCTGAGTCATACCTAAACGCGGGTGAGCCGACACTTGCACTACAAAGCTATAATATTCTAGATATTTTATTAAGCTCAGCCCTTGATGAAGAACAGACTACTCAAGCGCTGCGATTATTTTTTGGATTTAGAAATACGGTTGAAGATGTAATAAATATTTGGCTTGAAACCCGTACTGAGCAAGATTTTCAGTATGCTAAAAATATGGCGGATAGACTATATACATTTGCTAATAAAATAGGTTACAGCTATGTGTCGAACGACAGAAATGGCAATGAAGGGGAAAAATATTACAGCATACGGCTTGTTGCATTAACTAATGTTGTAGAAAACTACATAACATTAAATGAAATAAATGACGCAAAAAATGCAATAGCGGACGCATTAGCCTTAAATGGCGTTGTTAATTACGATAATACATACCCTCGAGAAGCGGATGAATATGCGCAAGTTACCCTTACCGAGTACCCTTTTGGATTAGTAGACTACGCCAAGCATTTGGTGACACTTTATCCCGAAATAGATATTGAAACAGTACTATTAAGTAAGTTTGACAAAGATAGTTTTCACTATAATTGGGCTAAAGAGGATGCAGAGGAAGCACGTTTATTTGCATATGTGCGCAGCATTGAAGATGCAGATGAAAGTTTAGCGCTAATTCTTGCACAAAAAGATGAGAGTGATTTAAGAAATTTATTTACAACAATTACGTCTTTTAATAGTTCTAACCCTGGTGGTTCTGCAATTTTGATTGAGCAAGGGCGTTATGCAGATGCAGCAAAATACATCGCAGAGGGTTTAAGCGTTTTAAGTTCTGAAAAATATTTAGCGCAAAATATAGCAAAACAAGCATTTGTTACTGGTGTCACGGGGTGTCAGCTTATACTGAATCAGCTATCAACAATAATTAGCTTTACGGATGAGCAAAAGTACATCGATCAAGCCGTATCAACCTTAACGGTGTGCCGTGAAATTTCATTGCAAAAATATGGGCAAGTCAGTGGTACAGATGTAACCGCTAACCACATTGTTGATTCAAGTATTGATTTGATTAAATACCATTATTTATTAGGACAAGCTGAACGTGTAAACCCACTAGTTGAAAAAGCACAAAGCTTTATTACAGCATACGATGACAGTCAAATTACGCAAAAATTAATAGACACAGGTAAACTGGCTGCTGCTTTTGCCTACGGCGGTGACTTTGCTACAGCGCTGACTCATTACACTGAATATGTAGAACTAATTAAAGAAATAGAGTCGTTGGTAAGCAGTGAATATCAGTTTTCAGTGACACAAGACTATTTTGAAGCAACCACTACAAAAGATGATTACCGCTTTGAATCCTACTATAGGTTATTGCTTAGACAAGCTGGGAGAATTGATAATTATCAGCAGCTTCGTGAAGAGTCGGCAATTTTATGGGCAGATTTAGTGAAATGGAATATCACTCGTTTAGATGAAGCCTCACTACAAACGCAGTTACAATATTATCCACAGTTTGCTGAGCAATACTTGGCAATTGGGCAATTTGATAGTGCAATTGAGCTAAAAGACAAAGATTCACTTGGGGTGGTTGAGCACGACTCTATTTTGACTTCTGTGATTGAATCCCTAAGCCAGTTTGATGCGTTTACGGGGGATAACATTGCCACCGTAGATACAGATAACGATGGTAAAGCAAACTTCTTCTTACCGTATGCAAGTGAGCAAATGATTGAAGAGTCTGCAATTGAACTTGATTTAGATAGTGATAACGATGGTGTTGATGATCTAACTGATGCTTACCCATTAGATAAGACACGTCAGTGATGAGTTTTATAAATTCTATTCTAGGCATCGTTAGCTTTGCGCTAACGATGCCTATTTATGCACAGCAAGCCGCAAGTGATGAGAAAGAGATTACCGATAGTCGTTATGAAACGTGCGATGGTCAAGATTCTCATTGTGTTAAAAATATTGAAGTTATAGAGGTTAAGGGAGAAAAGTTAAACCCTATCTCTATGGGGGCTCAGGGTGTATATACGTTAGATCGTAAGTTAATTAAAGATTATCGTTTTGGTAATGGTAATTTAAATGATCTTTTAGGTGTTTTACCCGGCGTGCAATATGGAGAGTCTGCTTACACGGCTGAACAAGTAAGCAATATTAAACCCGCTGAAGTGTCTATTTCAGGCGCTAATGGTCGTGCTACTGCTTACCTCATTGATGGTGTTTCGAATAATTCAAACTTAAACAATGTGGCAGGGAACACCGATAGAAATTTACTCCAAGATGTTGCAGGTCATAGCCAAGAAGTGTTTTTGAACCTTGACCTAATTGAAAGTATAGAGGTTTACGATAGTAATATTCCTGCCAAATACGGCAATTTTAACGGTGGTTTAGTACAAGCACAAACTCGTAAAGCGCTTGATAAGTTATCGTTTGGGGTAAGCTATCGGCAAACGGCTGATGACTGGGTCGAGTATCATAATTATTACTCACCTGATTTTGATGGCTCAGACATCTTAGACAATGCGGTGTTTCAAAAACGCGATTTTAGTACTTATATTTCAGCACCAGTTACAGATAAGCTGGGTGTTGTGGCACAGTTTCAATACCTAGAATCGCAAGAAAGCTTAGAGCAATTAGGTGCGTTAAGCTTGCAAGAACAAATTAACCACAATGGTTTTATTAAATTTGATTATGCCTTAACTGCAAATGATGATATTTCACTGAGCTATTTATTCGCGCCTTATGAGGGAAATTACTTTGATGTTAATGCGCGTAATAGCGATTATACCATTGAAGGTGGGGGCACAAATGCGGCACTTACTTGGCAAGCAGATAGAAGCTGGGGCTATATTAACTCTCAATTAAGTTGGCGCAGCAGTGAAAACTCAAAAAACGCGAATTCAGCATGGTACACCTGGTTAAATACCGCAGGTAAAAGTTGGGGTGAATATGATGGGTCTATAAACAGTCTGGAAGGTGGCTTTGGCGATATCAAGAAAACTCAACAAACACTTAGCGCTAAACAGGATTTTGAAATCCCTTTAGCAAAAGTATTGGACGGTGATTATAGGCTTTCAATAGGTTATTCACTAGAGCAGCAAACATCTGTATTTGATCGTTTAGAAGATGCCATAGTGTATAACGGGTCAATTATTTCCCCGATGATTGATTGTGCAGGGTATCAGCTTGATTGCGTAGAAACACAGCTTTACAGATCTATCGCTGATCTAGAAAAAGAGCTAGGACGTCCACTTGATCTGCAAAACAATGACGATTTTTTACTGTATCAAAGTAATATTCAACAAACAGGGCAATATTTTCAAAGTCGCCAAGTAACGCCAAAAGCTAAAGCAGAAGCGCAAGTAAATGTGTTTTCAGCCTATCTTGAGAATCAACTTGAGTGGCAAAACTACTCATTAACATTGGGCTTTAGGTACGATTACAATGACTTTTTTACTAATCATAATTTAGCACCTCGTCTACGCGGCACTGTTTCGCTGTTTGAAGGAGATGGCAAAATTGTACTTGGTGCAAATCGCTATTACGCAAGTGATGCAATTAATTATAAATTAAATGAAGCGATGCTCCCAACCCACAGTGAAGTGAGGGCTATTTATCAGCATCGGCCTCAGCAATGGCAAGCTTCACTTACGAACAGTGGTTATCGCTATGTTTATAATGATTTAGAAACCCCGTTTAGTGATGAACTCACAGCCGCTTATCGACATCAACTGTTCGGTGGAACGCTCGAATTAAAGTGGCTGTATCGTGATCAACAAGACAGTATAAATCGCGTTAGAGGAACCAATGACCTAGGTGAGGCAATATTATATGGGGCTAACTCAGGCAGTAGCGAGTATCAACGTTATAGCCTTTCGTGGATGGCAACATACGATAATCAACATATTGAGTTTAATGTATCACACGCAAGTAATACCACAAGCGCTGATCAATTCGATGGCGAAACGCGCACTTATATTAACAGCAACGATTATTTCCTAAATTTTTCGTATGACGATAATGAACTGGTTTATTTAAGATCTGATAATTATGAATTGAGTAGTCGAAGTGTGAACGATACTTATCACTTAATTACTCGTCATGATATGGAGCTTGAAAAACAAGATTTTAACCGTCCAATAATCGCTAATTTAAGTTGGGGTGGCGATTTTGGTAATTGGCAGCTGTCTGCCTATGCGCGCTTTAATGGTGCGCAGGATGTG
The DNA here is from genome assembly GCF_012952265.1 of Pseudoalteromonas sp. NEC-BIFX-2020_015. NCBI lineage: Bacteria > Pseudomonadati > Pseudomonadota > Gammaproteobacteria > Alteromonadales > Pseudoalteromonadaceae > Pseudoalteromonas > Pseudoalteromonas sp. NEC-BIFX-2020_015. The sequence continues at coordinate 1,877 of NZ_JABCJL010000013.1, read as the reverse complement.
GTTTACGCAACAGGCACCACAAAATCAGTCAATGAAGCTACCTCTATCTGCGATGGCTGTGCACCAAACAGAAAAGAATACCCCGTGTATCGAATAGAAAAGCGGCCAAGTTTTTGGTTACTCAGCGGTAGCGTTAAATACTCGTTAGTAGTAGCACGTGATTACACGATGACTTTAAGTTTTGAAGGTGAAAATATTTTAAACAAACGCACGCATCAAGTTAGCCCTTATACAACAGGTGTCGAACTTGGACGACGCTTTTGGTTAGGCATTAATTTAGATTATTAAGAGGAAACTATTATGACATCACTACTTGTATTAACCCTTACGGCTACGCAGCTGTGCTATAACGCAGACGCTGACACGCACGCGATTAAAATCGAGCGGTTTATTTCTGAACCTGCAGCGCTAGTGTCGGCAAGAAAAAAACGCGAAGATATGTGTATTGATATAAATGAATTACACATTGATGAAGTAAAAAAGCTTGTTGCAGCTGATGGTAAAACCTTCTCATTAGAAAAAAATAAGTAATGTTTAAACCCGCTTATTTATTTTTAGTTGTGTTAATAAGCGGGGCATTTAATTTAAGTGCTCAGCCTATTAACTTTGAATCTCTACGTGAGCAATACCTTCAACCTAGCGATAAGTGGCCAAAGCCTTTTTTAGACCCTGGTATTGCGCATCATGAGATTGGTTTATTACCAGCGATCACATTTCCTGAATCAAACCCTTTTTCAGTGGCTAAAATGCGACTAGGGGAAGCGCTATTTCACGATCCTATTTTATCTTCATCTAAGCATATAGCCTGTGCGAGTTGTCACGATAGAGATTTAGGTTGGGCAGATGGTCGTGAAGTGTCGTTTGGCCATAACCGTCGTTTTGGTAAACGTAATGCGCCCAGTATTGAAAATGCAGCGCTTTGGGAAACCTTATTTTGGGATGGCAGAGCAAGCTCATTAGAGCAACAAGCGTTAATGCCAATACAAGATAGCAACGAAATGAACTTTCGGCTGTTTGAGTTAGGGCTAAGGTTAAATATTAACGCGTACTATAAAAGTAAGTTCAATGAGGTGTTTGGCAAAAACATAATTGAAGTGAGTGATGTCGCAAAAGCGTTGGCGACTTTTCAACGGACTATTCGTTCACGTAATGCAGACTTTGATTATTTTATGCATGCAATTACGCAAGAGGACCCCAAAAAGAAGGACTTTTACGCTAAAAAATTAAGCGATCAAGCGCTGTGGGGGATGCACTTATTTAGAACCAAAGCGCGATGTATGAACTGTCATTCTGGCGCACTTTTTTCAGATAACAAATTTCACAATATCGGTCTTACTTACTATAAAAGGGAGTACGAAGACCTTGGATTATTTAACATCACCGGTATGCCTGATGATGTAGGTAAATTTAAAACGCCTAGTCTTCGTGGGGTGATGAACACTAAACCTTGGATGCACAATGGTTTATTTGCAAGCATGGAAGGTATTATCAATATTTATAATGCAGGAGGCGTACGGATCCCTAAGGACAAAAATGATGTGTTTTTCCCTGAAACATCACCCATTTTGCAGCCTTTATTACTGACCACAGAAGAAATGAAAGCGCTAGAGGCGTTTTTAAATGCCATTACAGCTCACCCAGCAAGAGGCCCGCATTTTTCATTCTTATCGCGATCTAAATGAAATGGTAAGTAAAAATTATAGTGAGCCATAAAAAAACCTTGTAGAGACGTACTCTACAAGGTTTAATTTTACAGCTTACAGCTTACAGCTTACAGCTTACAGCTTACAGCTTACAGCTTACAGCTTACAGCTTACAGCTTACAGCTTACAGCTTACAGCTTACAGCTTACAGCTTACAGCTTACAGCTTACAGCT
>NZ_JABCJL010000093.1:0-671 GCF_012952265.1 Pseudoalteromonas sp. NEC-BIFX-2020_015 | reverse complement strand
CACATACACCTTACAACGAATCAACATATTTAGAAGCACTAAAAAGAAGAGGTTCGCCGCTGTTAAAATTTGCAATAAATAGCTAAATTTTACTAGTTGTCCACCTCAGGGCGTGTTGTTATATTGCCGTGTAAACTGTTCATATTCAAGTGCTTGTAAATCCATGATATTCTCTACAATATAGCTTTTTGAACCATAAGTGATTTCAACTTGCATAATACGCTTAGAATGTTTTTCTAGTACTAAATCTAAACGTTTCCACGGTGCTATTTCAAAGTTTCTAATTTGCGCAGGAAATGTAGTTATACGTTCACCTGACTCACTCAGAGTTACAATAATTTCTGTTAACTTTTGACCATCGTTTGATTGGTGTGGGTACACCAAAACAATCCAATTATTTTGTTTTCCAGAAACAAGCCTATTTATACCAAAGTTACTAGCCTCATTATGCGTTAATACTTCCGTAGAAGTTGACACTGAAGTAGCAAAAGATAGAAAAGGAAACATGATTAGAACTAGCAGATAGCGCATAAGTCTCCGGCAATATAACGAGGCTGTAGAATAACTCTAACAGCCAAATTCAATTAAAAAACGAGCTCCTGTAATTAACTCTAAGCGTTTTTAAAGCATTAGGTAATGCATTTGGAACCCATAAAACAGGCTGTTTTTCT
>NZ_JABCJL010000092.1:0-679 GCF_012952265.1 Pseudoalteromonas sp. NEC-BIFX-2020_015 | reverse complement strand
AATTCAATTAAAAAACGAGCTCCTGTAATTAACTCTAAGCGTTTTTAAAGCATTAGGTAATGCATTTGGAACCCATAAAACAGGCTGTTTTTCTTAAAAAAGAGTAATTCTACAGCCACAACGCCCTGTTAATGGGCAAAATATTGTTGGCTAAAATGTTGAGGAACGAAACACAGCCAACTGTATTTTGTCCTGATTAAACAGCTTGTTATGTTTTTGTGCTGCGCTCTATTTTTTTATATTTGATAAAGCAAAGTACAAAAGTTACAACACAACTAGCTTTTAAAAATAATAGGCTAAACGGACGCCACCAAGCACCTGTTTGTGCCTCGATAATATCGGAAATCCCAAATGCGACAAAAGCTATAGAAGCAATAAGACAAATTTTAAAGTAAGCATCTGATTTTCCAAGTTTAAAGGATTTCACCAATAAGCCTAGAGCGATAATAAACCAAAGAATTGATTCAATATAATTAAATTCAGCAATATCCATATAATACCAAGTGAAATTTGACTCTAATCAGTTAATTAAATACAAATACTGAGAAAAACATAACGAGGCTGTAGAATAACTCTAACAGCCAAATTCAATTAAAAAACGAGCTCCTGTAATTAACTCTAAGCGTTTTTAAAGCATTAGGTAATGCATTTGGAACCCATAAAACAGGCTGTTTTTCTT
>NZ_JABCJL010000012.1:0-141538 GCF_012952265.1 Pseudoalteromonas sp. NEC-BIFX-2020_015 | reverse complement strand
TATCCTTTTCTTTAAACCATTCAAGTGCTTGCGGATAGTAATTCTTCAATGTAGCCGTTATCTTATTTGATAAGTTCACGCTGTCCTGCACCAAGTTTCGTCGATATTCAACTAACTGAGATAGTGAGCGCATAGCCGCTGACTCTGGCTCAATGACGTTGAGTTTCCCCATATGCAGGGTCAAAATTTCAACTTGTATCAGTGCATCAGATGGATCGTCCTTAGCACCACTTGGGGTAAAAGCTTTACGATATTTAGCCACAGTTGAAGGATTGATAGTGAATAAAACAAGATGGTTATATTTTGACAACGCATAAATGAGCGGTCCTTTTTTTAGCTCACAAACAACTGCGATCATTTGATTTGGATAACGCTGTTTAAGGCTCATTGCCCATTCGTGAAGTGACTCAGGTTTACTTTTTATAATGCTGTAGTGGTATTTTTCTGATGGGTTTGGGTGTTCACAGATATCATGCTTTTTATCTGCCCAATCGATACCGATTAAAGCAGCGAAATTATCAACGGTATAGGCTTTCATTTTGTAGCTCCTGCGCGTAAAGTTAACAGTGGAATGTGCTTAAATCTCGTTTCTCGCAGGTCTTATAGATAGTCGTGGTCGGCAATCCCTGAGTATGCGTTTTGAAATGAGTTGCTCTGTTGGCTCGAACGTCTTGTTAGAAACATTGGATGTTTGCCATTCAATATTCGTAACCAACAGGAGCATGTTCCACTTAATATAATCATAAGTTACTTTATGCAATTAAGTGGCTTGGTCGAACTATAAGCGCATTCATATCATTTTAGATGGTGCGGGGTATCATCGAGCAATTGACGTTAAAAAGAAGGCAAAAGAGCTCAATATTAAACTTCACTACCTCCCACCTTACAGCCCCAATTTGAACCCCATAGAGCGGCTATGGAAAGTAATGAATGAGCATGTCAGGAATAATAAATATTTTGCAACAGCAAAAGAATTTAGAGATAAAATTGATGAGTTTTTTAGTCAAACACTCCCTAATCTAGGTGATATTTTGGCGAGCCGAATTAACGACAATTTTCAGGTGTTAAATTCTGCATCTTGAAGTGTGATGGGTATATAAAGCTTTAATCGCAATAAAAGAAAAAGGAAATATCTGCCTCTATTTATTTATCTTTTGGTGAATCATCTCCTCGCTACATTGAATTATTTTACCTTTAAAAGAAAACATGTATATAACCACAGCGATTAACATTGGAATATGATACTCATAAAAAAAACTAAAAGAGTAAATTATTAATGATATAAGGTAATTCATTAATACAACTCCCTTCAACAACTTATTTTTTAAAACTAATAATCTTAAACTTTTCCAAAAAATTAACGCAATAACTCCAGCTAGTAAAAATAAATATGTTTCAACAGCAGCTTTTGTTGCTGCAACTAACGGCAAAAATAATATTAAAGCTATGGAAATGGCATAAATCATAACTTGCCCTTTAATTTCCGCTTTCTTTTTCGACATAGTTTGTCATCCCCTGTACGATCCCAGTGCCATGAACGCCGTTTAACAGACCAATATTATCAAGTGTCTGTCCCAATGGTTTGCTGACGAATCCCCCTCATCACCATAAAGGAAAAAAGAAAGAACTATTTTTTTTCATTACCTAAAGCCTTCACCCTTTTATCAAAAAAATAAGTAAGCAATACGTAAAGCAGAAAAATAAATATATCACCATTTAAAATCGAAGCACCAGCTAACCCCACACCTACAATAGCTCCAAAAATTAAAAAAGTATGATAATAATCAACCCATCTCTCCCTTATTATTCCAAATAAAAAATTCAACAAATCAACCAGAATACATAATAATAAATAAATATTAAGTACGATAAAAATATCACTACTCATTAGTTCCCACCGCCATTGGATTTAATACCATATATAATTTGGTAAAGATCATTCCCCCCCCAAACTTTTTCTGATGTACTCAAACTATTTGCTGGAGACAATATATTTCCGTATTTATATGAATTAAAGAGTCCTGCTGCCCCCATTCCTCCATCTATTATGACAAAAGCTTTCGCTCCAAGCCCTGGATAAGCTCCAAAACCAGAATATACGTGGGCCATTGGGTTGTTTCCTGGGCCTCGAAGAGCTTCATAAAGGTTTGATGCGCCATGCATAAATAACATCCCTCCTCCAGCCAAGCAACCTACTGAAGCTGTGCTAGCACAAACTCCTACTGCAGATGCAATCTCGGTGCTTCCAGCTAATCCCTGTGATAAACGAGTCCCAGATTGAATGCCTACGGCATCACCAACCAATGACTTAACCATATCATTTTCTTTGTCTACCTCCGTCCAATAGTCACTCAAAGTGCGCTTCATATCCTTCCAAATTTTTGAATAATCCACCTTCTGCTTTACTCTCCCACGCCCTTCCGCATTATACCACCATTGCATTGCTGAGGTGACGGCGCCATTGGCAAACTTTCCACCCGTAAGTTTAGACACGGTGCCGCCCACAACCCCTGCAATCGCGGTACGGCTATATGCATTACCAAATTCAGTGGTTTTCGGATTCATAAATCCTTTCATACTGGCGGTGACTAAGGAGCTGACAAAGCCATGACCAAACTTTCCTCCTTGAAGAACAGCAGAAACGCCTCCTACCATCGCATGTGATGCTACATTTTGAACGGCAGTCCAACCACCAACATCAAAGTCTAATTTAGCACCAATTTCCCCTGAAACAGCCGCAGTCATCGCCGTTAATATGCCTGCTTTTAAGCCTGCACTGCACCAACCCCCCCCGTGACAGCATACACTTTTAAACCTTGATAAAGAGCCGCGCACCAAACTTGGTATTCAGGTAAACTTGGGGAACTAAGGGAGGAACTAAGGTGACATCCATCCTAATTATTTATCGGCAGCAAAAAAACAAATGTATCACGCGGTATCAGCTGGGAATAAATATTTTTAGGGGGAGCACCATTGCGCTAACACTTGTGAGTGTGCTTCGTGATACGCAGCATCAACCCAAGTCACCGTGTTTATTTGCCCAAATTAATGTGTAATCACTTGTTTGGCTAAATGTGATTATTGCCGCTGAATATCTGTTGGAGTTAGGTGCTTATTAACGGCTATTGAATGCGGAAAGCTTAGTGAATAATGGCTAGAGTTCACTATGAAAATCAATTAGTACTCTCCCATTAACTGAAACAGACAAGCAAGTACTTACTGTTATTTAAATGTGACTTTGCCACCAATCATTTTATACGCGGGCGCGCCGCGGACCATGGTTTCTCTTGCGAAGGATTTGTCACACTGGGGGCACACACAGGGTTTGGTGGTGTGATCTTGGGTTATACGTTCAATAAAGCATTTAATTAATGCTCCCTTCCCTCCTTTGCGATATTTAAAGAGGGGAGTTTTGCAATTAGCACAATAAATATCGACCGTTTTTGTTGGGCCTTTTTTATTCGGTTTAGCCATTTAGGAATTACTTTACATAATATAGTGTGTGTACTTTAACAGTTTAAGGCCACATCCCCAACACTAAGCCCATTAAAGTAAATTGCAAAACATGATAGCCGCTGTTTACTAAAAATAACTTAAGTGGTCGCTGTTCGAAAATATAGCTCATCCCGAACGAACTACTCACCCAACAAATGCCTATTGCAAAACCAGCGCCAACGGCCACTCCAAGTGTGGGGTGCGGTCCAATAAATAACGATAAACTAAACGCCATAATTAAAGATAAAACAAAACTGCCGCCAAAAATCCATTTTGGATCAGAGTCTTTCAAATCTAACTCTGTTAACCCGCAACCTTCCATCCAAGTTCGTTGAAAGAGTAAAGGTGAATACCAAATGCCACCAAGCATAAAGGCTGATAATGCCGCTAGTAGGATTGCTAAAATATTTAATTGAGAAAAATCCATAAATACAACTCATGTTAACTGCACAAAAAGTGATTATTATTTCACTGTAGTTAATAATAGCCGAAGCAGCAACCAGTAGCGGCGCTTATAAAGAAGAAATATTCAGGGTTTTCTCATTTGACAGCACTTTTATTTTTGAACGGGCTTTTTTTGTAACTTACGTTGTAGTGTACGCCTATGCATATTAAGTTGGCGCGCAGTGGCTGATACATTCCCCTGATTACTGTGTAAAACTTGCTGAATATGCTCCCATTGTAAACGTTCTGTAGACATAACCGTCGTTGCAGGATCCACTGGTAGGTCAGAAATAGCCTCGCTTACACCTTTTAGCGCTTTAACTAAAGTCAGCATATCGACCGGCTTAGTTAGGTAGTCGTTAGCCCCTAAACGCATTGCTTCAACGGCGGTTGCTATACTTGCAAACCCTGTCAGTAACACCAAGTGAGAATTCGGTAATATATTACGCAACGGTGAAATCAACGTTAAACCATTGTCGTCTGCTAATTTCATATCTAATAATATATGAGTGGGTAAAAACGTTTTTGCAACGAGTAACGCATTGTGACTATCGTGCGCTTTTTCGCAATTAAACCCTTGTTTGGTGAGGCCGCGCGCGAGCGTATTTGCTAAATTAATATCATCTTCTATGATAAGTAACTTCATAAAACGGCCTCTTGTTTTGCCGTTATTGCTAATTGAACTTTCGCTACACCGCCGCCTTGAGGGTGGTTAAATAACGTTAATGATCCTTGCAGGCGTTCAAGCGTCACATTTGACAGTAGCACTGCCATTCCCATACCTGTTTCGCTGGGCATAAGTTGGCCTCCTAGCTCGCTTAATTGATCTGCTGTAAAGCCCTTACCAAAATCTCGAATTGATAAATTAATCGCAACAGGTTGTTTTTGCGGAAATAGCTGCCAACTTAATGTGATTGTTTGTTTTGCTGTTTGCTGATTTGCTGTTACCGCATTTTGAAGAAGATTTAAAATGGCAGGTAACAACATTGCATCGCTGATAACCGTGTATTGTGGTGTTTCATTTTCCCATATTAGTTGTTGGCTAGGGTATTGTAACAACATCGTATCTTGTATTTGCTCAGCTAAGCTAGGCAAGGGCATAGAAACTGTTTTGCCTTGAGATCTTAGCTGCTCTGATAGCCGTCTAAAATTGCTCAACTGATTAGTACATTGCTGTAAGGGTTGCTGCATATCGGCAACAATTGGGTTATCGGGTTGCTCATCAATTAATTCTTCAAACAGTAATTGTAAGTTTGTTATTGGGCTTGCTAATTGATGAGTTATTTGCGCAGCTGCGCCATCTAGAGTTACAAGCTGCTCTGCTCTTAATTGTTTTTCGCGGGTGCTGGCAATAATGCGTTCTCTTGAATGTAGTGCACGGTTCATTGCCCCGACTACCAGTGCTATAACACTGGCGCTTATGACAAAGTTAACCCACATCCCGATAAAGTGACTAGTCATATCCATATGATGCATAGTGTGTTGTGGCATTTTAAATAATAAAATACTGTATGCGGCAATTGCTAGCATGGCTATATATGCAAGTCCTTTAGCGCTTACGCTCACTGCTGCAATCATAATAGGTAATAATAATAACGACACAAACGCATTTGTTGCCCCGCCACTAAAGGAGAGTAATACGGCTAAAAAAAGTACATCAGCCGTAAGCTGCATCAACATCCCAAGCTCTTTCGCTTTACCAACATTACGATAAGCAATAACACTTAAAATTTGAAATACGGCTTCTAGCGAAATAACCACCAGCAAGGGCAGTAATGCTATTTGATGACCTAATAAAAAGTATACGGCAATAACCGCGATAAGCTGAATTACAATTGCGCCACTGCGTAACATCAGCAAACGACTAATAGCAGGATCTGTGCGCATTAAAAATGCCATATTTTTTGCCTAAGGAGTTTTTGAGCAAATAAAAGAGTAGTGGTGTTTAATCGTCATCCATCGAAATACTAAAAACAGCACAGGGAGTACCTTGATGAAAAACCATTTTCCAATGTCCATCGGTTAAGCGCCACAACGACATACGTAATGAGTAATTAAATTCAGCACGCGCTGAGCGCCGATAAGCAGCTTGATAGCTTAGCTGTACGATTTCATCACTTAGCATACGCCCTTTAAAGTGTTGGTTATAAAATTGCGGAACAACCTCTGTCGGCAATCGTGTTAACACTTGGTACTTATTAAAAACAGTCCCATTGGCAGCAATTTCGATAAAATCATCGTCTAATAACGCGTCCAAAGCTTGCTCTGATTGGCGGACTTCTGGATCAAGTAATTGTCGTTCTGCATCAATTAAATGATTAAACAATGATGCCTTTATTTTGCTGCCCATGATGTACCTTACAATTGGTTTTTATATACGTTGCCTGCTTTCATCACAAACTGCACATTTTTTAATGTCGTTATGTCATCAAGAGGTGAGCTATTTACGCTGATGATATCTGCTTGTTTACCAACACTCAACTGCCCTAGCATGTCTTGTTGGCCAAGTAACTTTGCTGCATCAACCGTTGCTGACATAATAGCCTGTTTTTCACTCATTCCATATTTAACTAACAGCACAAACTCATCCGCATTAAGCCCATGACGAGAAACGCCTGAATCAGTTCCAAATGCAATGTTAACCTTGTTTTTAAGTGCCAGCTTAAATGAGGCTTCCATTTTAGGGGCGACCTCGCGTACTTTGTCAGCAATGGCTGTTGGCATGTTTGGATTACTAAGCACCTCTTTACTCACCGTTGCACCAGCTAATAATGTTGGCACTAAATACGCGTTGGTTTTATTAAATAGTTCCATGCTCTCTTTTGTTAAATAAGAGCCATGCTCAATTGAATCAACACCTGCTTTTAGCGCCGCATTAATACCTTGCGTTCCATGGGCATGAGCAGTGACCTTACGCCCTAAATGGTGTGCAGTATCGACTATTGCAGCCAGTTCATCATCACTTAATTGTTGATTAACACCCGCGGCAGTATTACTCAACACACCACCTGTTGCTGTGATTTTGATCACGTCAGCGCCATTTTTTATGACATTTCGTACAGCTCGGCGGCAATCATCGGCACCATTGCACACGCCTAAACTGCTCGTCATTACATCACTTACTTCTTTACGGTAACCATGTAAGTCGCCATGTCCGCCGGTTGCTGTTATTGCATTTCCCGCAGCAAAAATTCGTGGCCCTGTAATATCACCTCGTTCAACTGCGCGCTTAAGCGGAAAAATAACTTTATAATTCCCCCCTAAATCACGTACCGATGTAAACCCAGCATCTAAACTGCGTTTTAAATATTTTATCGAACGCAGCGCGTTATCAGCTTCATATTCAGTTAGCCATTGATGCGGGTTAACTGTCGCATCACGCTCAAAAGTTACATGAACATGCATATCAATCAGCCCTGGCAGCACAAACTGATTTTTTAAATCAAAAACATGCGCATCAGGTAATTTAAGTTCGACAACACTTGGAAAGCCTTTAACAATGTCTGTGATAATGTTGTCTTTAATTATTATGGTGCGCTGTTTTTCAAGTGTTTGCTTCGCTCCTAATAAGACGGAACCCGCATATATAACGGTGGTATCTGTTGCAATACTTTGCGGTGAAAGTAGCGTTAAGCTCAAAGTTGCGAGTGTAGTTAATAGTTTTTGTTTCATGTTTGCCTCTTTTTTCAACTACCATTACCGTAATTAACGTGTAATTACCATTATTTACGATGTAACAGACCTATGACCTAGTCTTGTAGCTGGGTTTTTGGTATAAAACACACCATAGATGAAAGATTTCTGACCATTTAAAGAGAACACATAATGACTTACGCACATATAACTGGTTGGGGTAAATGCATTCCACCGGCTCGTATCACTAATGATGATATTAGCCAAATTGTTGATACTAATGATGAATGGATCACCTCGCGCACTGGGATAAAAGCCCGCAGAGTAAGCCATGTTACTACTGCTGAACTGGCAACAGTTGCAGCTAAACATGCGCTTGCCTGTGCTGGCGTTGATGCTAAAGATATTGACCTAGTCATACTCGCAACCTGCACCCCCTCTACAATGGTGGCTAATACGGCATCGCTTGTGCAAAAAAATATTGGTGCCGTAGGTGCAGCAGCTATGGATACAAATGCTGCATGCTCAGGTTTTTTATATGCACTACAAGCAGCAACAGCACAAATACAAGCAGGCATGATTAAAAAAGCAGTGGTTATTGCCGCTGAGCGGATGACTTGGTATATAAACTGGGAACGTCGTGACAGTGCAGTATTATTTGGTGACGGCGCAGGAGCAGTTGTTCTTGAGGCTGCAGAGTCACCCGCTGGACTACTTGCTACTAAAGCGGGTTGTGATAGTGAAGATCGTGATATTTTACACATTAGAAACTGTGGCAGCGACTTAAATAAATACCAGCCTATTGGCCCGTCAGACTTACTCTTTGAAGGCCGTGAGATTTTCAAACGTGCAGTTAAAGGGATGAGCGAAGCGTGCGATGATGTGTTAACACAAGCAGATTTAAGCCTTGATGAAATTGATGTACTTGTTCCGCATCAGGCTAATTTACGTATTATTCAGGCTATTCAACAGCGCTTAAAAGTTGCTGACGAAAAAGTAATGGTAAATATTGGTGAATACGGTAATACATCAGCGGCAACCATTGCAATCGCATTATGTGAAGCTGTAGAGCAAGGTTTAATAAAACCACATGCCAATATAATGTCTGCTGCATTTGGAGCAGGTTTAACGTGGGCTGCAAGTTATATTAAATGGGGTAAGCGTGTAGAACCGATTGCCATCAGTGATGCCGTATTACCGCCATGTGATAAAACAGGGTTAGAGCTAATTGCACCCGCTGTAGCAGCATGCGAAGGTACCGATCGTAAATAACCACGCTGTCGGTAACTATATCAATAAAAAGTAGCGATAAAAAGTATCGCTAAATAGTTACCTAAACAGCATTAATGAGCTTTACGATAAATACCTAAGCAGCATCGTAAAGCTCATTAATTACTTTAATTACTTTAATTACTTTAATTACTTAAAACGGTTTTGTAAGTAGTTAAATACCGCACGAATACCTAAAGCTTCACCGCCAACTGGGCGCCCCGGTAATGAGCGAATATTCCACGCCATAACATCAAAATGTACCCATGGCGTTTTCGGCTCTACAAATTCTTTTAAATAAAGAGCTGCGGTTATTGCACCACCAAATGGAACACTGGCACAGTTAGCCATATCAGCCACGTCACTTTTTAACAAACTTTTATACTGCTCAAATAAGGGTAATTGCCATACAGGATCACTCACATGCATACCTGCATCAATTATATCGTTAGCAACATCACGCTCAGTTGAGAAAAAACCCGGTAACTCGGTCCCTAAAGCAACACGGCAAGCACCCGTTAGCGTAGCAAAATCAACAATCAACTCTGGATCATCATTTTGGGCTTCAGTAAGTGCATCACATAATACTAAGCGCCCTTCGGCATCTGTATTATCAATTTCGACCATTATCCCTTTACGCGTTTTAATCACATCTCCTGGGCGAAATGCATTGCGTGACACTGCGTTTTCAACAGCGGGCACTAACACACGTAATCGCACCGGTAAATTGGCAGCCATAATAAGCTGAGCTAATCCTATAACATGCGCTGCGCCGCCCATGTCTTTTTTCATGTTGCGCATACCTGAGCTTGGTTTTAAATCAAGCCCACCCGAGTCAAAACATACACCTTTACCTACTAACGTGATCAAAGGAGCATCTTTTTTACCCCAGTGTAGGTCAAGTAATCGTGGCTTATTCTCGCTTGCACGTCCAACCATATGAATTGTTGGGTAGTTTTGCTCTAGTAACTCATCGCCAACCCACTCGCTAAACTCACCTTCGTAGGTTTGTGCCAAATCCGCCATTACTTGCGATAAATGCTGCGGCATCATGTCTGCGGCGGGTGTATTCACTAAATCACGAACCAAATAAATAGCATTAGCTTGTTGCTTTAAGCGTTCAAATAGCACTTCATCTGCAATTGCTAATTGTGCTTTTACTGCGCTTTTTTCTTTATATTCGCTAAACTCATAGCCGCCTAACATAAAACCAAGTGCAATCTGTTCTAGTTGTTGCTCACATTCTTGTATTTGGTAAGAGCCAGCAGGTAGCTTATTTGCAAGATCTCCAGCTAACCAGAAATCATCAATACTATGTACTAAACAATAAACATGGCTTAATGCGCCACTTTGTGGATTAACAACTAAAGCGAGGCCTTGTTTCTCAAAATCACAACTGTTTAACCAATTTTGTAAAAAAATCGGCTGTTGTTCTTGCCATTCAGCTAAGCCATTTTTAACAATGAAAGATAAGGGTATACCAGAGGAACTATGACGAATTAATGCGCTCATTAAATGACTCATTTAAAATAATATAATGAACAAGCATACCAATATCTAATCCTAAAAGGTATAGCTTGATAACTATCCATTTAACTCGCTGGCATTATTTTTTTACATTTGTCTCATGCTTTTTAGCCTCAGCATCTTCTAAGGCAATCTGTTTATCTATCTCTTTAATCGGTTTATTAACATTAAAAGAACTCGGTAAAACATCAACACCCACCCATTGTCCTAATTTAACAACCAAAGGAATAGTAATAGGCGCAAAGGGTAAAACAGCAAACACACCAAGCCCTAACCCTTTAAGAATATCAACAAATTGTGCATTTGCTTTTTGTAAATCCTCTTTACTTACATCTCCTTGGGTGTAACGCCGGTAAATTGTAAGCATCTCTTTCGTTTCTTGCTTCTCTTGTGCCAAAGCAAGTTTTAAAGCCACCATAGCGCGCCTAAAACGCAACTGTTGGCGCTTTTTACTAATTTTTGCCACCCGCACAGGAGCTCGGTGAATAACTTTATATATTCGCATAAACTCTATTCTCACATAGCCTAAGCACTTAACAAAGCACAATTTAATGAATGGGTTATACCCAAGCCACCTCAAGATACAGAATTCAGCGTTCCACAGGGGCTTAATATCAAGGCGTTACTTTGCAATAATGGTCGTCCCTTTTAAGAAGTAACAACGTAGGGAGTAAGCGCCTGTGAAACGCCCAACGGGTTGGTTTAAAAGCGATTTATACTGCGTTATTGATTTTAACAATAGAACCACCATTACTTGCAATCAATGCCTTGCCTAAATCGCTTTTAATTCCAACGACGCTCGCATCTTGAGGTGGCTTGGGTATATATATTTGAAAAAAGAAGTGTTTGCTATTAAAAATGGGCTCATACGCTATAATAGTTTCTTTTTAAATCTCCAATATCAACTAGTGAATATAATGCAACAAACTAAAGCAGCGCCCAAGCCACAAAATGAACAACCAAAGCCACAAAAGCCAGCACCTGATGAATGTTGTGGTGGGGGGAGTTGCTGTCCATGTGTATGGGATGAATACAGGGATAAATTAAAACAGTGGCAACAGAATTTTAGCTAGCCAGACTAAAATCTCCTACTAAATCAATTCAATATGATGTCATAAAAACAACATATACAATTTATTTTTTAACATTTGACCTCATAAACAGCTTGATTTTCAACCACTTCATCTTTCCTTTTCAAAAAAAAGCATTTATTTTCAGTTAGGTAAGTTTACTTTCAATTTTCCTCTATACGAAACCAAAAAAAATTACATTATATTAACGATTTGCAAAAATCATTAACCGTATGTATAACTTATTAGCGTCGAAATTTCATCATTATGGATTTTTGCGAAATAAATATAACTAAACAATCTAATTCTAACCGGGGAAAGTCAGAATGAAATTTAAAAGTAATGCGCTGCAGCACGCAGTAAAGTTCGCACTAGCGACAACAACAGCAGGCTTATTTATGTCTGGTTCTGTGATGGCTGCCGAAGCTGATCAGAGTGAGAAAACCAAAGTTAACAAAAATGTAGAAAAAATCGCCGTGGTAGGAACTCGTTCTGCACCGCGCTCAATTGGTGATTCACCAGTACCTATCGATATTATCGGTGGCGAAGAACTTGGCAAATCAGGTAATACCGATATGCTCGAGCTGCTAAAAGGTGCCATCCCTTCTTTAAACGTTCATTCAATGCCTATCAGTGATGCTGCATCACTTGTTCGTCCTGCTAATTTACGTGGCCTGCCTTCTGATAGCACATTAATTTTACTTAACGGCAAACGTCGCCACCGTGCATCGGTTATTGCTTTTTTAGGCGGCGGTATTAATGATGGCGCACAAGGTGCTGATATTTCAGTTATCCCTAGCATTGCACTAAAACAAGTTGAAGTACTGCGTGACGGTGCTGCGGCTCAATATGGTTCTGACGCGATTGCAGGTGTAATGAACTTTGTACTCAAAGACGCCTCTGAAGGTGGTAGCCTAGAAGTTCGCAAAGGCCAGTATTACGAAGGTGACGGCGATACAACACAAGTCTCTGGTAACATTGGCTTACCATTTACTGATAACGGTTTTGCAAACTTAAGCTTTCAATATAAAACATCGGATGCGACTAGCCGCTCAGTGCAGCGTCCAGACGCTGCAGCACTTGCGGCCGCTGGGGTTCAAGGTATTGCGCCTTTAACTCAAGTTTGGGGAGCTCCTGAAGTTAACGATGATATTTCAATATTTGGTAATGTAGGCTTAGAGCTTACAAATGACTCTGAATTCTATATGTTTGGTAACTACTCAGAACGTGATGTTCGAGGTGGCTTTTATTATCGTAACCCTACTACCCGACCTGGCGTTTATGGCGGTACTATTCGCGATGTCAATGGTACTAATATGCGCCGCCCTGGCGATGATAATCCTGAAGGCCAAAAAGCGTGGGATGCTGCAACGCCAACGGTTTTAGTTGGCTCACTTGATGGTTATGATCAACAGTTAGCCTGTCCACTTGTTGAACTTCAAGCAAATGGTGCACCCGATCAAGCAGCAATCGACTCTCTTACTGCAGCAAACTGTTTTGCATTTAATGAAACTATTCCTGGTGGGTTTACGCCTAACTTTGGCGGTAACATTACTGATACATCGTTAACTATCGGTACTAAAGGCGAATTTACCGGTGGTTATCTTGAAGGTGCATTTTATGACTTAAGTGGTACCGTTGGCTTTAATGAGTCTCGCTACTTCATTTACGATACATTAAACGCATCCTTAGGCTTAGATAGCCCAAGAGATTTTAGCCCGGGTAAATACACGCAACTTGAGAAAAACTTTAACTTTGACCTTTCTAAAGGTTTTGATTTTGGTTTAGCGTATGACCTGAATGTAGCTGGCGGTTTAGAGTGGCATGAAGAAACCTTTACTGTTACCTCTGGCGATGTAGCATCATTTACAGCAGGCCCTTATACTGATCAAGGCTTTGGTATTGGCTCAAACGGCTTTCCGGGCTTTAAACCTTCGGATGCTGGCGAATACACTCGTCGTAACTACGCCGCTTATGTTGACGTAGAAGCCCCCTTTACTGAAGATTTTTTAATGGGCTTAGCACTTCGTTATGAAGATTATGACTCTTTTGGCTCAACAACTAACTATAAGCTAACTGCTCAATACCACGTAACTGAAGACCTTAATATACGAGGGTCAATTAGCTCAGGTTTTCGCGCTCCGACTGTTGGCCAAGCAAATGTCAGTAATGTACAAACAAATTTAAGCAGCGGCGTATTGGTTGATTCAGCTTTATTACCACCAACAAACCCTATTGCAATACTTAAAGGCGGAACCGAGTTACAACCAGAAGAGTCAAATAGTTATACATTTGGTGCTGTTTACACTATGGGTGATTTGTTCTTTACAGTAGATTATTACAACATCAAAGTGGATGATCGTATTAGCCAGTCTGAAAAAATAGAACTTAGTCAAGCAGATAAAGATGTATTAGATGCAGCAGGTGTTCCTAATGTACAAAGCCTTGCCCAAGTAAGCTTCTTCACTAATGACTTTGACACTACAACACAAGGTATTGATTTAGTAGCAAACTACTCTGCAGATTTACTTAATGGTAGTTCAACCTTTAGCTTAGCCTACAACTGGAATGAGACGGAAGTAACACGCTCTAGTGATATTACAGGCGCATTTAAAGTAAGCCGACTAGAAAACGACTTGCCAAATCATCGTGCAACGCTAAGCTGGGCACAACAGTGGGAAAGTTTCTCAGCGTTTACCCGCCTAAATTACTTTGGTGAATACCAAGGTGTTCATGTTGATTACGATGCAACGGCAAAAACAGCGGATGCTGCTGTAACACTTGACGCCGAAGTAACCTACTTTGTAAATGATTCAATTAGTTTGTCAGTCGGTGCACAAAACTTATTAGATCAAGATGCTGAAGAGCTGGATTTTACTGCCGCTCCTAACAATAACTGGGGTGGTAAGTACTACGAAACATCGCCATTTGGTATTAATGGTGGTTTTTACTACGTTAAAGCAACTTATACTTTTTAAACAAAGTTAAAAGACGCAGGCGAAATGCTCAAGACATTTCGCCTTTTTCGTTTTATAGTAACTAAAAAACAAATAGCTATAATGTATGCTGCTAAAAAAAGCCAACCAATTACTTGCCGACAACCGTTTAAAAGAAGCTGAATTTCACTTTAAAACCTTACTCGATACAGATCCCCAAAATGGTGAAGCTTTGTTTGGCCTTGGCCGTATTGCACTTAGGTTAGAACGTTTTGATGCCGCAGTATATTTACTACAAAGATCCTGTGAACGATTGCCAAACATGCTTGAGCCATTGCATGCCTTAGCGGATGCATTTAACGGCGTAAACTCCCCCAATGATGCACTTAAAGTACTTGAATACGCAAAAGCATTAGCAAGCCATAACCCAGAGCCGCATTATTATCTTGCCCAGCATTACTTAACCCATGGGGAGCTTGATAAAGCACACACCACTTTTGCGCAAGCGCTCAGCCTTGGGCTCTACCCAGTTACAGCGTATATTTTACTTGAATTAGTGCAATTAGGACGATTTGATAAGCAACATAATTACACCAGTAATTTGCATCATCTTTTAACGCAAACAAATAACCTACACTTGAAAATGATCTGCTATTATGCATTAGCAAAAAGCTACGATCAACTAGATGATATTGAACAGGCAACCAATTACTATACCCTTGCAAATAAGCTACAACGCCAGCTAAGTGATTTTAATACCGATGAATTAACCGCATTTTATCAGCAAATTATTGCACATAATCCAGCTCCCTTGTTTACGAATATAGAACATGGATTTAAAGGTACTATTACACCGGTATTTATAATTGGCATGCCGAGATCCGGCTCAACCTTACTTGAGCAAATATTAGCAAGTCATAGTGAGTTTGCCAGTATTGGCGAAGATACCTGTATCAGTAATCATGTCGTAGCGTTTATTGAGCAACAAACGAAACTTCCCTACCCTCAATGTTTAACAGCCTTAACGCCCACATTAATTGAACAAGGCCGCACTATTTATACAAATAGGCTTAAACAAGCAAAGCCAATCCGCGCTTTTATGATCAATAAACTACCAGCTAATTATCAATCATTAGGACTCATTAAGCGCTTATTCCCCAATGCCAAATTTATTGATTTAAAACGTGATTTTAACGCCACAGCTTGGTCTGTATTTAGTAACTACTTTGCAGAAAATGAACCTTATTTTTGCTCAGTACCTGAGTTTAAAACTTACTATGATCTTTACCAAACACTTATGACACATTGGCACAATGCTCTACCCAATGCGATTTTTACACTTGAGTACGAGCAATTAGTTAGCAACCCAAAAGAACAGCTCAGTCAATTGTTTGGATTTTTAGGCTGTAATTTTGAGCCCCAATGTCTGGATTTTTATAAATCTAAAAAACCGGTTTCTACACTAAGCAAACACGCAATACGCCAGCCCTTAAATAACAAGGCCGTTGAACGTTGGAAACGTTTTGAAGCCCCGTTGCGTCAATTGCTTAATACGCAGCAAACCAATTAACTAAATCGGTAAATTGATCCGCTTTTGCGTTAGGATGAGTCAGCATATTAATGTGATCATAATCAAATTGATGGCCGTGCTTACGCCCATAAATACGTAAGTCTTGCACGCCTTTACCTGACTCATCAATGAACTTTTGAATGTCAATGGGTTGAGCAAGCGCCTTATCTTTAACACCTGCAATATGCAGTGTCGGTGGCAAGTGAATCTCACTCACAGCCGCGCCGTAATCAAAGCCATCATCAGAGTCAATCCACGGTTTTTTCTTTGCCCATTGCATACTTTGATAGTGTGACTTTTTAGTCTCATCATCACTGCCCCATTTAAGTTTTTTAGCCGGTAAGTAACCATGCTTGCTAGCTAAAATTGGCGCTAAAAAGTACCAAATAACATTTCCTTGAAAATACTTTTTAGGATGATGATTATACAATGAGCGTTTAGTACCAAAATACGCACACGCTTTAACATCCTCAATATAGTGCGGAAAACGAGCAAATACGCTGTTCATCAATACGCCTCCCCACGAATGAGCAACCCAATATGCAGGTGGCTTGCCTTCTAGTTCAGCTATTTTATCTATGAAAGCAGGTATATCCTCGGTAATCGCCTCTGTTTGACCATAATGCGCATGCTTTGAAATACCCGGTTTACTTTCGCCTCGACCACGTAAGTCAGCCACATAACAAACATACCCTTGCTCAGCTAAAAATGGAGCCAATCCTTTATTACTATGTGTATAAAAAATTTTGCCATTTTCAACTGCACCATGCACAAATAACACTGCAGGGCCTTGGCTATTTGGGTTATATATACGTCGTAAATGCAACGTTTGTTGGTCGGCTAATTTAATAAAAACCGACTCTTGTTTAATTGTCATCAAATTACCTATTATTATTTTTAAAGCCCAACTCATCCTACCAGTAAATACACACTAATATAAGCATGTATACCAAATGACCTCAAGATGCGAACGCCATTGGAATTAAAAACAAGTTAGACAAGCCATTGATTGTAAAGTAAGGCCTTGATATTAAGTCCCCGATGAAATGATGAATTTTGTATACTGGGGCGGCTTGGGTATATTTACACCTTAAAATAAATATCTGTTAAACTAATCACCCTGTTTACTCTGCTAGCTATCAATCATGAAATCAGTGCCTAAAAAAGCCAAACTACACCCACGAAACCGCCATAACCAAGGTTACGACTTTGATCACCTTATAACGGTTGAACCTGCATTAAATGTCTTTGTTTCACTCACTCAGTATGGCGAAAAGAGTATTGATTTTAGTGATAATAAAGCAGTCAAAACCCTTAACCAAGCGCTACTAAAAGCATATTACAAGGTCGACTTTTGGGACTTCCCTGAGCATAACTTATGCCCACCAGTCCCTGGACGCGCTGATTATATCCATTACTTAGCTGATTTATTAGCCGCCGACAACCAAGGCGCGATCCCACAAGGTCGGCAAGTAAAAGCCCTTGATATTGGTACCGGCGCAAATATTATCTACCCATTACTTGCAAGCCACGAGTATAACTGGAGCATGACAGGCAGCGATATTGATCCTGCGGCTGTAAAATTAGCCAAACAAATAGTGCAGTTTAATAATCGTAAAATCACTGTGAAAGTTCAAAAACAGCCTGAGCATATTTTTCAGGGTATTATCAACGCCAAAGATTTATTTCATTTAACACTATGTAACCCACCATTTCATGCCAGCGAACAAGAAGCGAAACAAGGCAGTGATCGTAAATGGCGTAATTTGGGCAAAACCCCGACAACTAATTTAAATTTTGGTGGCCAAAATAACGAACTATGGTGTGAAGGCGGTGAAGCACAATTTATTACGACCATGATCACAGAAAGTGCTTTATTTGCAGAGCAGTGCCTGTGGTTTACATCATTAGTGTCTAAAAAAGAAACTTTGGTAACACTGCAAAATGAACTCGCTAAGCACCCAGTTGCAGATGTTAAAATAATTGAAATGGCTCAAGGTCAAAAAGTCAGTCGATTTATTGCTTGGAGCTATTTTGACGAAGCAACTCGCAAAGAAATTTGCCAAGAATTTACACCCATGGAGACACCATGATCGATTTTCGTTCTGATACTGTAACCCAACCATGCAAAGCTATGCGTGAGGTGATGCACACAGCACCTTTAGGCGATGATGTGTATGGTGATGATCCCAGTGTTAATGCACTTGAAGCATTTGCTGCAAAGCGCCACGGTTTCGCCAGCGCGCTATTTTGCAGCTCTGGCACGCAAGCTAATTTA
Organism: Pseudoalteromonas sp. NEC-BIFX-2020_015; assembly: GCF_012952265.1. Classification (NCBI taxonomy): domain Bacteria; kingdom Pseudomonadati; phylum Pseudomonadota; class Gammaproteobacteria; order Alteromonadales; family Pseudoalteromonadaceae; genus Pseudoalteromonas; species Pseudoalteromonas sp. NEC-BIFX-2020_015. The sequence continues at coordinate 123,316 of NZ_JABCJL010000012.1, read as the reverse complement.
CTGGCGTTAATGGCCCATTGTGAACGAGGTGATGAATATATTTGCGGGCAAAATGCACACAACTATAAATTTGAAGGCGGTGGAGCAGCAATCCTAGGCTCTATTCAACCACAGCCAATTGAGAACGAAAATGATGGCAGTCTGTGCTTTGACAAACTTCGCGCTGCTATTAAACCTGATGACTTTCATTTTGCAAATACTCGGCTGCTTAGTTTAGAAAACACCATAGGTGGTAAAGTGCTGCCAATTAGCTACTTAGCTAAAGCACGTGAGTTTACCCATGCGAATAAATTAGCGCTGCACTTAGACGGTGCGCGGGTTTATAACGCAGCAGTTGCATTGCAAGTAGATATCACTGAGATAACCCGTCATTTTGATTCAGTGTCTATTTGTTTATCAAAAGGGTTAGGCGCGCCGGTTGGTTCATTATTACTTGGCTCTGCTGCGCTTATCAATAAAGCAAAACGCTGGCGTAAAGTACTTGGCGGCGGTATGCGCCAAGCAGGAATGCTCGCTGCTGCGGGGCACTTTGCGCTTGAACACAATGTTAGTCGCCTAGCCGATGATCACGCCAATGCACGCTATTTAGCGCAGCTGCTCAATGAAGTTGAAGGGTTTCACGTCGATCTTGCAAAAGATACCACTAATATGGTGTATGCCCATGTTGGCGATAATCTCGATATTCACTCCCTAGCACAGCAGCTAAAAGAGCAAGGTATTTTATTCAGCCCGAATAAAACCTTACGATTAGTGACTCATTTAGGTGTTACTCGCGCTGATATTGAACTATTTATAGCTAAATTAACTGCTGCGCTGCATGTTTAACGCCGCTTTATAATGTTTGCGGCACACTGATACATATCGGTCGTTGCCGCCTATTTCTACCTGGTTGCCATCGGCAATTGCATTGCCATCTTCGTCTGTTCTCAATACATGATTAGCTTTACGGCCGCAATGGCATACCGTTTTCAATTCAATCAGTTTATCAGCCCATGCGAGTAAATATTGAGAGCCGCTAAATAACTCGCCTCTAAAATCATTACGCAGCCCATAACACAACACAGGAATGCCCAAGTAATCCACTACATCGGTCAATTGCATAACTTGTTCTTTTGATAAGAATTGGCATTCATCGACAAGTATACAATGGCGCTTTTTTTCGCTGTTTAATGACTTTATTAAGTCAAATACATCTTTATTTGCATCAAAAATATGCGCCTTAGCCTCAAGCCCTATACGTGATGACACCTTACCCACACCCGCGCGATTATCTATGGCAGCCGTTAATATTACGGGCTCCATACCTCGCTCGCGGTAATTAAATGCTGATTGTAATAATGTGGTGGATTTGCCTGCATTCATCGCAGAATAATAAAAATACAGCTGAGCCATAAAAATGCCTACCAATAAAAAGTGCGCTAATGCTACATCAAATAACCCATAACATCACCCCTGACTTGGGTAACCTTCGTGTTTAAGTAACCATTGTTTACGCTCAAGCCCACCAGCGTAGCCAGTTAACTTTCCACTGGCACCAATAATTCGATGACACGGCACTATTATACTAATAGGGTTTTTACCATTTGCAGCACCCACAGCTCGTACCGCCTTTGGGTTACCAATAGCGCGAGCTATATCGCTGTAACTTTGTACTTGCCCAAATGGCACATTTAACAATGCCTGCCATACACTTTTTTGAAAATCAGTGCCTTTGGTATCTAAGTTAATAGTGAAAGTGCGCCGCGTATCATTAAAGTATTCATCAAGCTGACTTATGCACTGATGTATATGAATATTATTTACATCTTTCAATATCTGTTCTGGGTATTCTTTTGCCGGGTAAAAGCCAACATAACTCACTCCTTGCTCAGTCGCTTGAATTATAATGTCATCGAGTGGGCTGGCGATCTTAATTTGTACAATACTCATAATAATTGCTGCCATAGTTGAAATGTTAAATATGAACGAAATGGTGCACACAGTTCATCATTAAAGGGCTTTGCTGCTGCTTGCGCTTTTTTTACTCCTAAGTCACCGGCAAGTAAAATATCAGGCTGGCTTTGCCCCCTAAGTTTTGCGTAATTGACCGTCCAGGGGCCTATACCTTTTAACCCTAACCATTCATCCAACTGTTCGCAATCAGGATTATCAGCACAAAATTGGGCTAGCGCACGTAATGCGTTTTTACGAGCCTGCGGCATTTTAAAAAAATCTAACTCACTGTTTGCAACCGCTTGCGGGTGAGGAAAATAAATACGGTCTTGCTCTTTTTCACCTAATGCTTGAACTAATTGCGCCACTAAGTTGTGTGCAGCCGTTACACTCACCTGCTGACCTAGCACAGCCCGAATGCCCGCCTCAAATGTTGACCAAATACCCGGTAATCGTAACCCTGTTGTTAATTTAATTGCGCCGTGAGTATGTGTCTCAAGGTTATCTTCAATTAATGTAGTATCCGCATCTAAATCAAGTATACGGCGTATCTGAGTTAAAATGGGGTGTAAATAACGTGGTTCATCAATATCTATTGATACTAAAAAATGATGTTTTTGTTCAATAAACTCAGCCGTAAATTGCCCTTTACAACCATGCGTATTAAAACTTCGTCCATAACTCTTATCACTTAACCATTCCATAGGTGATATGAGCCTGCGCGCTAAAAACTGATGTAATGCAGCCCAATTATAAGGTGGCCTAAAAGGCAATTTGATCGTCAATGTGGGGTTACTTGGTTTATTAGTAGCGCGCATTTTACTGGGGCAAATATGCAGCTGCTGTAAAAAGGCATCATTAAAACGGCGGATACTGCTAAAGCCCGATGCAAACGCAATTTGCGATACGGGTAAATGTGTTTCTTGCAGTAATTTTTTAGCAAAATGGCATTGATTAAATAGTCGATACTGGGTGACTGAAATACCAAAATACTGCATAAATAAGCGACGTAAATAGCGGCTGCTAACACCTAACCGCGCAGCGAGTTGTTCACAGTTTTGTGGCTGGATTAAGTTTTGATCAATTAAGTATTTTGCACGTAATGCGCTGGTTTTGGTTCCTTGCCATGCGCCACTACCTGGGGCACTGTCAGGGCGACATCGTATGCAAGGCCTAAACCCTGCTTGTGCAGCACTATGCGCATATTGATAGTACTGAACATTGTGTTCTTTGGCCGTGGGGGCGGGACAAATTGGTCTGCAATAAATACCGGTACTTTTTACCGCAATAAAAAATACGCCGTCAAAGCGATGATCGCGACTTTGACGGGCACGTTGCCAATGGCTATTATCCATGGAGCTCTCATAACTAACTTTATCTATCAATTAGATTACGTGAAAAACCATACATTACTAGCCATTTTCGGCACTCAATAAAATGTTATGAAATAGCGTCTAGATAACGTCGTTCCACTTCATTCCAATTAATCACATTATAAAAAGCGGCGATGTATTCTGGGCGACGATTTTGGTATTTCAAGTAGTATGCATGTTCCCATACGTCTAAACCAAGAATAGGTGTATTACCATGCATTAAAGGGCTGTCTTGGTTTAAGCTGCTTTCCACGATTAACGTTTTATCTGCAGTCACACTTAACCATGCCCAACCACTGCCAAAACGACTGACTGCCGCAGCGGTAAACGCCTCTTTAAAGCTGTCAAAGCCTGCAAGCTGCTCAGTGATAGCATCAAATAAAGTACCTGTGGGCTCTCCCCCACCATTTGGACTCATAACAGTCCAAAATAACGAGTGGTTTGCGTGACCGCCACCATGCTCTTGCACAACCTTATTTAATGGGCTTGCTATTGTATCAATATTACGTAATAGCTCATGCACATCCGTATTAGCATACTCAGTATTTTCTAATGCAGCATTGGCTTTATTAATATAAGTTTGATGGTGTAATGTGTGGTGAATCTCCATAGTTTTTGCATCTAAGTGCGGCTCTAATGCATCATATTCGTAAGGTAACGCGGGTAATATAAACGCCATAATTGCTCCTTTGGGCTTGCGTAACGTGATCAATGTACTGTGGCAGTATGATCCGGGGTATAACTTAAAGTGTGGTTAATTTTTTCAATTAGTTGCGGGCAGTGGCTGTGGCTTTTTGCAAATTGCACAAGCTCTGTATACGTTTTGTGATGATGATGAGCAACCACGGTGCGTATGGTATTACAAGGGTGCTCAATTAAATGGCTCAGTGTTATATGAACATCACATAACCACTGGCAAGCTTGATCTGATTGGCTCATCGCTCGATAAGTGTCAGCTAAATTATGTGCCGCCACAACCAGCGCAGGGCAACAATGCTCTATGGCTGCAATGACTGACTGGCACGTTTGTGCTTGACTAAACTGGCTTAATAAGTGAGATGCTAAAGTATGTGCGGTGGTGTATTTATCGCGCGCTTCCAACAAGGCACCACGTTCAAACGCATAATTACCCGCCATTATATTAGATTGCCAAGGGCTGAGTGCTTGATCTACCTGTGGAAGTTCGGCTTTATTACTAAGCTGGGGATGTGCCATAAAAATCACCTGCGCAAAATTAAATGATGTGCATAATCTACACACCATCACAACTTAATACAAATGATTTTTATTTATATTGCTATTTATTTTCTGCGAAATCTATTAATGCTTGACCAGTTAAACGATAAATTATCCACTCATTTTGAGGCTCAGCGCCCATGCTATTATAAAAATCAATTGCCGGCTTATTCCAATCAAGAACCACCCATTCAAAGCGGCCACACTCTTTTGCTATGGCTTGGCGTGCAAGATGTTGCATAATGAGTTTACCCGCTCCTTTACCGCGGCTATCGGGGCTGACATACAAATCTTCTAAATAAAGGCCATTTTTGCCAAGCCACGTGGAATAATTATAAAAGTAAACAGCAAAGCCAATCGGTTCATCGCCATCTAAACAAATAACGCTATGGGCTGTTGCGCCATCACTGAATAATGTTTTTAAAATAGCTTGTTCATCTGTTTTAACTGCATCAGGCTCTTTCTCATAAATTGCCAGTTCGGTAATAAAATGCAAAATAGTCGCAGCGTCGCTTGGTAACGCATCGCGTAATATTATCGATGTAGAATTAGTCATGTACTGAGGTCACCTTTGTATGTGAGTATCTGTTGGAATAAAAAGCTCAATGATATTGTTCAAGCTTTTCTTTGAGGGTTTGTAACTGAATCGGCTTGGTAAGATAATCATCCATACCTGACGCTAAGCACAACTCTTTATCTTCATCCATTGCATTAGCAGTTAATGCAATAATAGTGATTTCTTGATGCTTTGTACCTGCATTACCTTGACGTATTGAACGTGTTGCATCAAAGCCATCCATAATCGGCATTTGACAATCCATAAGCACCAAATCAAAAAAGTGTGCGGGCTTTTGTGCCAAAATATCAACCGCTTCTTGACCATTTTCAGCCAACGTTACCTGATAATTTAATTTACTCAACATAAGCTGAGACACTTTTTGATTGATCAAATTATCTTCAACTAACAATAAATGATGTGTTGGATCCTGTTTAGTGTTGCGCAATGAAGAAATATAACCCGAGGTTATCATTGGTAAATCAAGTGCTTTATCTTTATCAGTGATCACTGCCATTGCAGCAATTAAATCGGCCGTGGTGATTGGCTTTGGAAAATACGCTTGGAAACCAGCATCACTATAGCGCTGCGCGCCTTCTAATCCTGCAATACTCGTCATCATAACTAAAGGCATGGCTTTAAAATGCTCGTTTGCTTTTAACAATCGGCACAATTGGATCCCATCCATTTTAGGCATTTGCATATCCAGTACTGCGATATCATACAAGGGATCTTTATTATCAATACACGTTTGGCACATAGCCACAGCCTGTTCAGCATCGCAAGCTAAGGCAACCGATGCCCCCCAGTGGGCCAATTGTTGACTAATTACCAACCGATTTGTTTCATTATCATCCACAACCAGAACACGTAATTTATGCATATCTATTGTTGGAATACTGCGTTCTTGTTCGGTGCCTAACTCTAGCATGACTGTCGCCGTAAATTCACAGCCATTGCCAACTTCACTGTACAAGGTAACAGCCCCGCCCATCAACTCACATAACTGTTTGCATATGGCTAAACCTAAACCTGAGCCGCCATATTCACGCGTAGTCGAGGCATCCACTTGTGAAAATGGGCTAAACAAACTTTGCTGCTTGGCAAGCGGTATACCAATACCCGAGTCTTTGACCTTGATGCTCAATTGGTACTGTTGATCAATGTTTTTCACAGCTGCAGTGATAACAACTTCCCCTTGAGAAGTGAATTTTACTGCATTGCTAAGTAAGTTTGTCAACACTTGGCGTATTCGCCCAGGGTCACCTTTGAACTGAGATGGCACTAAAGCGACTAAATCGAGAATAATCTCTATTTGTTTTTCTTGCGCCTTTAGCGCCTGCGATTCAGCTACCTCACCAATCAAGTCTCTGGCATTGAAATTAATTGATTCTAAATCAATTTTACCTGCTTCGACTTTTGAAAAATCTAAAATATCATTGATCACGGATAAAAGTGAATGCGCACTATTTTTAGCAATCCCCACTTTAGTTTCAACAGGTTTGGTTAATGGTTCAAGTTCTATTAGCTCTAACATACCCAGTACACCATTCATTGGCGTACGTATTTCATGACTCATAGTTGCTAAAAACTGACTTTTAGCAAGTGCAGCATCATTTGCTTTGGCAAGTGCAACTTTTAATTCTTCCGCTGTTTTCTTACGACTTTGCGACATCAAAACACTGCCAACCAATGTAGCTAAAGAACGCAAATAAGTTTCTTCATTTTGGCTCCAATTATGCTGTTCTCCAACACTCTCAGCACACAAGACACCTAAAATCCCTTCACCTGTTGAGATCACTGCATCCAACATCGATTTGATATTCAACGGCCTTGAATAATCTTTTACAAAATCTAATGATGCGTGGTGAGTGTCCACGTTATCTATTGCGACTAAGCCATTTTCAAATATCGCTTTAAAATAATCAGGGTACGCTGTGATATCTAAACACAAAGTATCTTGCGCAAAACCAGAGCCATCTACATATAAACTCACGCAATGCATTTTATTGGTGCCGCGCTCTAATATCCATACAGATGCACGCTGCACGTTAAGTACATCACACATAGATTGTGCGACTAAATCTTTAACCGCGCTAAAATCACCCGCTAATACGTCAGGAGAAACCGTTATACTTGCTAAATTAGTATTATATTGGTTGGTTTTTTCACTTTCTAACTCTAATCGTTTGTAGGTATCTATATTTTGAAAAGAACCATAAACACGAACACAGCGTTCATCTTTTAATTCAACTTGCCCTATCGATTTAACCCAACGTTCTTTACCTGTTTGTGTAATGATGATCAGTTCAACATCCCAACTATTGCCACGAATAACCGCATTTTCGAACAGTTCACTAATTTTGTCTCGGTGTTCGCCTTCCTTATAAAAGTCTAGTGCCTGGGTTATGACTGGCTCAAAATCATCACTTACTTCGTGAATAGCTTTGACTTCTTCAGACCAATAAATCGTATTCGCTTCTAAGTCGACTTCCCATGCACCAATTTGCCCTTGCTTACTCATTGTTTCGAGTAAACTTTGCTGACGATATAATTGCAATTGAGTATTGTAGCGCTCAGTTATATCTAAAATAAAACCGTCTAGATAAAGTACATTCCCTTGTGAATCATATACTCCTTGACCTTTTTCATGTACCCAATGAACATTACCATCGAGTGCAATCAGCCTATATTCCACAGACCAAGGCAGTTTGAGTGCAACCTGTTCATTTATTACTGTTTCAATGTGTTGAACATCGTCAAGGTGCACTATTTGTGCAAAACTTAATTGGTAGTTATCTACAATATCAAAAGGCTCATAGCCGGTAATCGCTTTAGTCTGGTCGCTCATATATAGCATTGTCCATTGCTTATCATGTTTACATCGATAAACAATGCCTGGAATATTGCCCACCAAAGACGCAAATCTATCGCGACTTTGCTGAAGTTGATATTCAGTTTCCTTGTGCGCCGTAATATCTAAGTGAGTGCCAATCATACGTTTTGGTGTGCCGTCGCTATTCCATTCAACAACACGGCCTGTATCTAAAATCCAAACCCATTGACCATTTTTGTGCTTCATACGTGATTCGGCAACATAGTTGTCAGATTGACCACAAAAGTGCTCAGTTAGTTTTTTCTCTGATACGATAGCATCATCTGGGTGAACATTATCTAGCCAAGTATTAATCGTCGTTGGTTCAAGCTCTTTTAAATCATAACCAATTATTTCAGCCCAACGATTGTTAAAGTAAACCTTACTTGTATCAATGTACCAATCCCATACACCCACTGCGGTACTATCAAGGACTAACTCTAGTTGTGTTTTATGCTGCTCTAACTCCATTTCTTGAAGTTTTAAGCTTGTGATATCAGTACGAATAGCGATATAACTTTGCGGTTTGCCTTGTTCATTTAAAAATGGCGCTATTGTTGTATCTAACCAATATAACGCGCCACTTTTATTACGGTTACAGATCTGCGCATGCCAAACATTACCCTTTTCCAACGTGTTGTACATATTTTCAAAGAAACTTCTTGAGTGAGTTCCTGAATTCAATATTCGATGATTTTGGCCCAGTAATTCAGCTTCTTCATAGCCACTTATTTCGCAAAACTTTTTATTAACAAAAGAAATAGTCCCTTTTATATCTGTCACGGCCACAATCGCATGCTCATCTAATGCACTTTTTTGTTCCGCTAATTCTTTTAAGGCAAGCTGTAATGCAGAACTTTGCTCTTGTAATCGTGTTTGATGCTGCGCCTTTACCGTTATCAGTTGCTCTAAATCAATGGATAATTGGTTTAATTCACTAGAGTCATTGAGGATCGGAATATTTTCTCTAAGTCCCTGCGTAACTTGCGTTGTTGCATTCGCCAGTACTATTAATGGGTTTGATAGGCGTCGACCAAACCACCATGAAAGCATCAAAATAACCAGTAATGCAAAACCATTTAACCATACTGCAAGCTTTTTATATTCAGTAGCACCTTCAAGCATCACTGCAGCGGGTTTTTCTACCACGAGTTGCCAACCTGTGGCGTTTAAAAAGTCTAAATCACTTAAAATGGCGTAATATTTTGCACCATCCGTTTTGGTATAACTAAACACCTCGTCTAATGGTTGCTCATCAGTCAAATTTTCAGTAAAGCTCAGCCCGCCATCAGTATCAGTGTTTTGAACCAATTCATCATTTTTAATAATATAAAATGTAAGCTTTTCGTTTATATCATGTATATGCGCTAAGTTTTTAAGTAGGCCTTGGAAGTTAACGTCAACAAGAACAATCGATTTTAAACGTTGATCCCCTTCACCCATTGGCAAAGCAATAAAGTGATTATGGGCTTTTTCACCTAACACAGACACAAACACACTCGGTTTACCTTGTTCAATTTGAGCCAACATAGGAATGAGTTGATCTTGATGCAAATGAGAAAATAAACCATCTGTGACAGGGATTGGGGTATTAATAGGGTTTGCGAGTATATGAATTTGATTTACAAAATCATAGCGCCCTACAAATTCGTTAACTAATAATTGTTTATGAAGTGGGCTGTGACGTAATTGTTCGTTTAATAAATATAAATCTTTTATATGATCTGCAAACCAAATATCTGCAAATTGTTTACCAATACTACTTAGCTCTCTGAGCTCTATGCGAGCACTTTTATCCAGAGAATTAGTAACGTGTATAAAGCTGAACCACGAAAGCAAACATAAAGGTGCTAAAGAGATTATAATAAAAGTAACAATCAACTTACTTCGGATTGACTGCACTTTACTATCTAACACACTTTTTTTCATTGCTTTCCCTATCCCAACCTTCGGTTTTAACTCAACTTTTATTGTTAATATATTAAGGCATTAAATACTACAAGACGCAAGCTTATACGTGTCATGAATAGGCTTAATATACAAAAACTCATTAATTATTTTTACTTTAGCTGGGCGATACAGGCAAAATACTTACAAGCTATGATTGCTATAAAGAGCAAGCTAACAACGCAGGGGTATGTAACTTTAAGTATAAATTTAACATTGGTGGCTTGGGTATACGAACACTGTGGTCGTTAATGGCATTAACGCCTGTATTTTTTACTATCAACGATCTTTACTTTTTGGCACAAAAGGTACACTAAGCACTTTTGATGGACTAAATACCCCGCAAACTTTATTTTTCCGATAATCGCTTTTACACTTATTAATCAACAAGTGTAAAAGGACTGCACGATGAAGTTTGTATTGTCTATTTTAATAATAAACCACCTCTGTTTTTTGGGCTTTGAATACGCAATAACTTCAATGCTAAATGATCAAATAAGCTCATCAAGCGCATCGAGCTACGCTAAACTTTATGTCATTTTAGTTTTTCCTGTTCAATTATTACTAGAACTTACATTTTTTATCGCCATGCTCTATCAAGCCTTCATTGTTTTTAAGTGGCGAGCAAATGGCACATTATGGATTGGGTTTATAGCGACTTTTTTAATGGCCATCTTTTAGCGTGTCACTGTTGGCCTCACTTAAAAGAGAAATGCAAATACAAAACTGTTCATAAACCAACCATTAACGCAAATTTAAACGAGAATCAAACTCAATATTAACCATATGATTTAAAAGGAAAATACTTGCATTTATGTCGATATAGACTAAACTTGTCACAATTATGATTTAAAGGTACGCCATTATGAAAGGTAATCAAAAAGTTATCGACAGCTTCAATAGGTTGTTAGCAAATGAACTTGCTGCAATCGATCAGTATTTTATCCACTCTCGTATGTATGATGATTGGGGCCTAGATAAACTTTATGTACGCCTGAATCACGAAATGGAAGAAGAGAAAGACCACGCTGATTGGCTAATCAAACGTATTTTGTTCCTAGAGGGTGTACCAAATATGACTAAACGTCGTGATCTTATTATTGGTCATGATGTAAAATCTATGATGCAAAATGATCTAACACTTGAACTCGAAGTAGTTGCCTGTGTTAAAGATGTTATTGCAACATGTGAAGAAGAAAAAGATTACCAATCACGTGAAATACTTGAAAAGCTATTGTTTGATACTGAAGAAGATCACGTTTACTGGCTTGAACAACAACTTGGTTTGATTGATAAAATTGGTAGCCAAAACTATCACCAATCACAAATGGGCGAATAGGAGCTAAAATATGAAAGGTGATAAAGACGTTCTTATTGCATTAAATAAGATACTAGCCAATGAGCTTGTGGCAATAAATCAGTATTTTTTACATGCACGTATGTTTAAAGATTTTGGTTTTAGTGTGCTGGACAAAGCAGACTACAAAACTTCAATTCAAAAAATGAAAAATGCAGACCGTTTAATTGAGCGTATCTTATTTTTAGAAGGCTTACCAAATCTACAGGATTTAGGTCGTTTACGTATTGGTGAAAATAGCGAAGAAATGATTGCAGCCAATATGAGTTTTGAACTTGATTCACTTGTTGATTTAAAAGAAGCGATTAAACTTGCTGAAAGTAAAAAAGATTATATTAGCCGCGAAGCGCTAGATAATATTTTAACTGAACAAGAAGAGCAAATTGACTGGTTAGAAACACAACAGCTGCTGATTAAGAGCGCAGGCATTGAAAACTACTTACAGTCGCAGATGTAACATTATCTGACACTAAAAAAAGCAGCCTTGGCTGCTTTTTTTATATGTACTTTAATCGAAACAATATTAAGCAACTTGGTCGGTGATATCAGCTATTTGAATCAATTTGCGATTGAGAATTTTTTTTGTACAACCACAGCATTTTCCACATTGGCTGCCAACGTTCAGCTCTTTACTTAGCTCTCGCATCGTAGTCGCGCCTTCGTCAATTGCTTGTTCAATTTTTTTATCTGTCACACCATGACATAAACAGATATACATGAATACAAACCACTCTCAATAACATTTAGTAAATACATATTAATCTAAACGAAAATAGTTATCAATATTTATTTGTACAATTTTTTTACTATTTATTGCTTCTTTTGCAAGGTGTTGATTTTTAAAAGCAGACGATATTTAGTCTCCATTAATGATAGGAAATTTATAATGTTCTACTAATTCTGATGTGACTGCTACAAGGGCGCTAACAACATGCTAATAGCTAACTTCTTCACTTTAACGACAAGAGCGAGCCTACTAAAAATATCAATAACGATTAAGTTGTGATTTATAATTACCGCAAATAGCGATTGTAATGAGTAACAGCGATCTTCAAAGACTATTAGAGGATAAGACTTATAAAGTTCAACACAAAAAATTATGGTTCTACGCAAATATTTATACGCAAAGGCCCTATCTACAGTGACTAGTGTGCATTAACGCTAACTCTTCTGTAATTTTGATTACACGTTAACTAATACAGTAACAGCCCTTTGCATCTGAAATAACTAATTCACTATTAAAACCTGCGAGTAAGTTTGATATCACTAACTCAACAAAGCTATCAGATGCAGAGCATGCGAGCCCTTCTGAGAGTGGTCCTGCATAAACTAATGCGCCATATGCATCAATTAGCACCGCAGCAGGCGTATTAGGGATCACATCTTTTATTGTTGAGTTATATGAATGTACAACAACATCCAGATCACTACTAGCAAGGTTCTTTAGTTGCTGGATATGTGTTTTAGAACGTTTAGTACACCCACATTGAGGATCAACAAAAAGCGCCAGCGTGGCCTTTGATAAATCGTCACTTTCAGTTAGGTTTTTAAATTCAATTAACCAACCTGACCGTTGCAGCTTACGCTTAGGATCAAACTCTTGTAACCCCGATAATTGAAAGTAGCCTAACATCAATATTACGCATAACAGCCAGATAGTAATGGCTATGGCAAGCCTTTTATCTAATTTACTTAAATTTTGCAATACTTTGCTCTAAAATATCGATGCTCTCATCAATCATTTTCACTTTGGTAGCAAGCTGCTCAATTATTTCTGTATCTTCTATCTGATACTTTCGTAAGTTCTCAGCACCAGAGGCTATTCGAGTCGTATTAGCAACTTGTTCTGCAACAACTTGAGCTACTGAATCAGTGCTTGTAGCAACCGTATTTACCTGCTCTATCATTCCCAATATGTTCTCTTTCATGGTACGGCTGATTTGCGTCAACTGCTCAACAACATCCATACATTGAGTCATTGACTGAGTTGAGCTGCGACTATTATCGACTAAATCATTTAACGTTTTTGCTATTTTATCTGTGGTCGCTTTACTATTGTTTGCAAGTGAACGTACTTCATCTGCTACAACTGCAAAACCTCGCCCTTGTTCGCCAGCTCTTGCAGCTTCAATTGCCGCATTAAGTGCTAAAAGGTTTGTTTGTTCTGCGATACCCGATATTTCATTTAATAAGGTAGATATTACGTCACATGCGGCTACTAAATGATTTATTTGTTGTTCCGTATGATTTAAATGTTCTAACAATTCATGGCTTTTATTGTCTGTTTCCTCTACATCTTTAAATACACTACTTGCTGCGTATGTAATTGAATCAACCTGTTCTTTTAATGTTTCACTTTCTTTTTCAACTAAGGTGAACCCTTGAGCAACTTCCAATCCAGACTCTGCAATATCATCTGTTTGCTGGCTTCGTACACTCGCTGCACGAGCGAGATCATTTTGAACAGCAACTAACTGTTGTGAGTTATTTTGTAAAGATACCGATTGAATCTTCACATGCTCAATAACATGTGAAACTGTATCTAATAGTGTATTAAATCCCTTCACAGCTTCACTTTTAATATCATCACCACGAATAGATAACTGAATATGGACAGGATCAATCATTATTTTTTCAGTTGCGTGGCTCAATGACAAACCTCCGCGACGTTCTAATTGCAGTGTTTTTGCAATATATCCTGCAACAAACGCCTCTACAATCGCATAGGATGCATGAATTAGCACGGTTGTGAATGCAAGTCTATCAGGGTCAAACACATAAAAACCGCTATTCTGGGTTTGTAAAAAATAAAATGATATATGATGGACAGCAACAAAGAGTAATGCAGTAATAAATACTCGCCACTGCATAAACATAATCAGTACGGCCATTAGAATAAATATTTCAAAATGTATCTCAATCAAGCCAAAGCTTTGTTGAATATGCAAAAAAGAAAACATCATTATAGCGGCAGCCACAACATGTGCTGTAAAAGGGTGTTTTGGTTGAGTTTTAAGTAACCAAAGAGGAAATAGTAAAAGGGGTAATCCGACTAAAAATGCAGGTAGCAACGTGTCAAAATACCAGCCTAGTGCTAATGATTCGACAAATAAAAAACAGAAAATCAACGTAAACAAACGATTAACACTAGACATAAAAATCCCTAAAAAGAACATACCTGACATACAGAAAAAACCATACTTAATGAGTATAAGCGGTTAAACCTAAAGTACAATATCCTGTTTTTTCGAATTACTTCACTATTTTAAGGATCTTTTTAAAAAGTGGCGTTGCTGCAACTTCTGTCCACTGAAAAATAACACTCTCAGCACAACTGATCACAGCCCCTGCTTGGCGCAATTGTTCTACAGCCAAATCGCGATGTAAATCATTTCGTGAGCTCACACCGTCTAATAGTATAAAAATATCAAAACCATGCGCGATTAAATCCAAACACGTTTGCAATACGCATACATGAGCCTCCATACCTACTACAATAATTTGTGGGCGATTACATTTTTTCATTAAAGGAATGAAATTAGGCTCCAAACACGCACTAAAATGACTTTTATCAAAATAGTTACCATTGGGTGCGAGTGCTTTTAATTGTTGTTCGGTATCACCTAGACCTTGTTTATATTGTTGTGTAAACACGATAGGAATCGAATGCAATTGTGCTGCCTGTATTAATTGGCTGGTAACGTCTACCACAGTTTGATAATGCAACATTGCGGGGCGCAGTTTTTCTTGAATATCCACTACTAAGAGAACACTTTGAGACGCTTGTACATTGTAGAAATGACGCATAATACACTCCTTATTTTATTAGGGCCAAACTTAATCATAACCCTTTTATCATTTATCGCTAATTCTTTAATTAAACTATAAATTCTTATGCTATATTTAGCATTCTACTAACATAATTTTAGCTTCATTATTGGGATAGTCTTATAAGTGCGTTTGCATATTGTTGTTTTCATTTTATTCGCCTTACTCTGCATTTTGTACAGCACTACTTCACATGCTCAAAATTATGCGCTACAACTGCAACGTCTCTCCCCTGATGAGGGTTTATCTCAAGGTTACGTCACCAACACATTACAAGATCATCTTGGCTTTGTTTGGATTGGTACAAAACAAGGACTCAACCGTTTCGATGGATATCAGGTAAAAACATTCACGGGTGAGCAAGGGTTAGACCAAGCATCGATTTTATTCCTATTTGCCACCGAAAGTGATGAGATTTTTGTCTCAACAGAATATTCAGGGGCTTTTCTTATTAACCCGGTAACACTCGTCACCAGAAAGGTTTATTCAGGAAAACTAAGTGAAGAAGATAAACGTTACTCTCCTATTAATGCGGTTAAACAAAGAGGGACTCTTTTTTATTACGCAATCAATGACCACGTTTATACGTTTGATAGTAAACACAGCACCTTCACACATACATTTTCAATAAATAAACCTGAACACCTTGTTCGTGCATTAACTATTCATAATAACTTTATTTACATAGCAACTAGCAATGGCTTGTATTCTAAATCTTTGATTGATGATCACATCACCAAAATCCCACTGCTGAGCAAAGACAAACTAAATGAAGATAATAATAATATAAAGTTCTTACATGTAGACTCTCAATTAGGTTTGATGGTTGGTACTGTTGAAGGCTTTTATAGCATTTCTCTCGATAAAAATAGCCAGTTCGACTTTGCAAATATAAAAACGCTAATACCGCATCACAATATTTGGGATTATATAAATACACCCTTTGGTGAGTTTGTTGTCACTCAAGATGGCTTATATCAATATGACCGTCACACTAATCAAAGCTTATTTATACTGCGGTTCGATCAAAGTAAATTTAACATGACCGATAATACTATTTTAGATGTCATGGTAGATAAAACAGGATTAATGTGGCTTGCATCTCGCTCACAAGGTGTTTTTACGTGGTCAACGTTTGCTCGTCGTTTTAATAACATCGAAATTACAAGTCGAGATAAATTACATAGTAATGTCGTATTATCTGTTTTTCAAGATGACACTAATGCACTTTGGCTAGGTACTAATAACGGTTTAACACGCATTAATGAAAAAGCGGGTATTACCAAAACTTACCTAGCAACAGCAGATACAAAAGCATTTTATGGACAATATAGCGTATATGGTATTGCTCCTGCCGAGCTAAACGAACCAAACAGATTTTTATGGCTATTGCTTTATAATGGCCTAGCTTTGTTTGATAAACAAACAGAACAACTGCTTCCAACTCCAATGCAAGGGATCACCCAGAATATTTTGACCGAAGGACCAACATATGGTTACTACCAAATTCAAACAGATACATTTGCATTTTTTAGCGAAAAAGATTTTTATATTTACGATGGTAAAACAGGTAACACACGCCCCATTAGGGGCCTCAAGGAGCAACTTGATCCTATTAACGTGCATAGATTTTTAAAACCTCTTAATACCTATCCTGATGATCATCTTATAAGCGTCTCTGGTGCACTTTATCGTTATAATGAAAAGCGTGAAAGGTTAACTTTACTCTACGAAGTTAAAAATTATAATCCGCTTTCCTATATTACGATTGATGATTGGGTACTGGACTATAACAATATCCTTTGGCTTGCTTCTTCTCAAGAAGGCTTAATAGGCTTAGATGCTAATACCTATGAAGAAAAATACAGAGTCAATCTCGCCAGCGGTCTAAAAACAAAATCGATCTTCGCTTTACAGATAGATCCTTTTGGTTTTTTATGGGTAAGTAGTCAAAATGGCTTGTACCGACTCAATTTAAGTTCAATGCAAATTGATACTTACACTGTTAGTGATGGTTTAACCGTTAATGAATTCAATGTTGATTCACATACTCAGTTAAGTGACGGGAGACTGGCATTTGGCACAACGTTAGGGTTGTTAACTTTAGCCCCGCAAGATTTTTTATCTGTACCAAGTGACCAACAAAATATTACAACCGAAATTACTGATATATCATTATTTTCTCGTCCACTCGACTACCACCCATTAAAATATAGTGAACAACCTCTTCAGTTAAACTCCGAAGATATGGGTTTAGAAGTCAGTTTTTCGAATTTTAATTTTCAGCATATAGATAAAACACACTATAAAGTGTCTTTACAAGGCCCAAGCCCTTTTAGTTATGAAAAAATAAAAAATAATAATGTTTTTTTTACTAAGCTCCCTCCTGGCGATTATCAATTATCCATTGCCGCATACCATATACATGGTTCTGGAATGGGTAAAACCCGAACTCTGGATTTTAGTATTGCATACGCACCGTGGCGCTCTCCTCTTGCAATCAGCCTTTATTTTATTATTGGACTCTTTATATTATTTATTATTTTTTGGCAATATAGATCACGGCAACAAACGATAAAACTAGCTCACGATAAAATACTCGACTCGCAACAGCAAACTGAGCTTGCGTTATCTAGCAGTAAAAGTGGCGTGTGGGAAGTAAACTTTTTAACGCGCAGCGCCACTCAGCACCGAGTAAAGCACGAGCTAGGGTATGAAACCCTGCCCCATACACACAGTTTTGAACAATTTACTGCGTTAATTCACCCTGATGACAAGCGCCAGTTAAGCTTGGATTGGGCTGCATTCCTAGAACAAAAAAATCAGCAACAATGGCAAGCGACATACCGTTTAAAGCACGCATTAGGCCACTGGCTGTGGTATCAAGATATTGGGGAAGTCATTGAAACCGATGAAAATAAAAAACCAATTCGTGTATCGGGTATATATACAAATATCACAGAAAGTCGTGCAACAGCGCAGCAAGCAGCGGTTTTAGGTGAAGCGTTTAGTCAAATAAATGATTGGTTGTTAATCTTAGATCATCAATTACTCCCCTTTTCTGTTAATAACAGTTTTGCAGATGCTTTTTCTGTTGACTCAAGCCCCGCCACTTTAAATTTAAAAGGGTTTTTAGCTGCGTTAGGCAAACAACAATACGCCGATTACATTAAGATACTAAATTCACTAAAACCCCGACAAAACTGGCGTGGTGATGCATACATAAAAACCAGAACAAACCCATCGCACCCAATTCACATTAGTATTACTGCTGTTGCTAAAGACAGTGACTTCGTCAGTTATTATGTCGTGGTTATATCTGATCTAACTGAGCAAAAAAGAGCAGAAAACGAACTTAGGTACTTAGCTAATTACGATCCATTAACTAAGCTCCCTAACCGCACACTGATGTATCAAAAAATCAATCGGGCAATAAAAGATGCCGATAAGCGTCAAACTTTATCAGCATTGTTATTTATAGATTTAGACAAGTTTAAACCTGTAAATGACTCATTTGGTCACGCGGTAGGCGATCAGCTACTATGCGATATTACGCAAAGAGTCAATGCGATGTTAGATAGCTATGGAGTTTTAGGCCGTCAAAGTGGTGATGAATTTTTGCTCTTAGTAAATAACCTCAACTCACCTCAGGCACTTAGCGCACAAGTCAAAGCACTTACTATCGAGCTCGCTAAAAGGGTTGTTATTGATGATTTTGCCATTAACATATCAGCAAGTATCGGTGTTGCTCTTTATCCCTTTGATGCAAAAACCGCAGATCAATTGATCCGACATGCTGACATCGCAATGATGCATGCTAAACAATCTGGGCGTAATGGGTTTAAGTTTTTTACTGAGCAAATGAATGACCAAATTACACAAAAACTCTTGTTAGAAAATGCATTAAAGGATGCATTTAAAGATGATCTACTTTTCAATAACTATCAGCCAATCGTGAATGTAAAAAGTAAAAAAATCAAAGGTGTGGAGCTACTGATGCGCTGGCAACATGAAGGCCAGTTTATCTCCCCTGCAAAATTTATCCCTATTGCAGAAGAAACAGGCCTAATTGATGTACTGACCGAACAAGCACTTTCCCGTGCACTTAAAGAGTTAGCGCCTTTGTTACGTGCTAACCCACGTTTTTATTTATCTCTGAATTTATCGCCAGTACATATACTAAAATCCAACTTAACAGAGCGCTTATTGTTCATTCTCACTCAACACCATATAAAACCTGTACAACTGCGTTTAGAAATTACTGAAAACACGCTACTTGATGATAAAAATAAAGCAGCAAAGCAGCTACAAACACTCAGAAATGCAGGATTTAAACTATTACTCGATGATTTTGGTACTGGTTATTCGTCTTTGACCTACTTAAATCAATTTCCAATCGACGTGATAAAAATCGATCAAAGTTTTGTTCGTAAAATCGGTCAAGACAGTGGTAATGAATCAATATTAAAGACCATTCATACACTTGCTGAAAACCTTAACCTTTATTGTATTGCTGAAGGCGTTGAGACAATCGAACAAATACGCTTTTTAAACCGCATTGGTTGTTATGATTTACAAGGGTATTATTTTGCACGGCCAATTACCGCTGATAAGCTATTAAGTGATGACTACATTAATAACGTGATTGATAAACTACAAAGCATTTAAAAAAGAAGCGAATGCTTCTGAAATAAAATAGCCTCAAACTTAAGGTTTACAACTAGAGCGTGTTGACCTTTGTGGATTGAAATTCGTTCAATCTAGGGGCGATTTTATCGCGGCGCGAGGTTTGTAACCTAGCGGGCTCGATAACTGCTCCTGCGTTATCGCCTATTTATGGGGAACAACCACACGACATAGGCGCTGCCTTGCCTAAATACCAAATAGACTGCTGCAAAATCAATCACGAAAGGTCAACACGCCCTAGTATTAATAACGTCTAATCGCGGTTAGTAAATTACCGAAAATGATCATGATTTTAGCTTTCCGACCCATTTATTTAAACACTTATAAAGCAATATTCTATCAACTGGCTTAGCAATAAAATCATTCATGCCTACCTGTAAACACCGTTTTTGATCATCTTCAAACGCATTTGCTGTAATAGCAATAATAATTACATCAGCATACTTTTCAGGGTGAGTTCGTATCGCACGCGTACACTGAAAACCGTCCATATTAGGCATCTGACAGTCCATTAAAATAATGTCAGCTTTCATGGTCTCTAAACACACAAGTGCTTTTTCGCCATCGCTCGCTATATGTAATGAGCACCCAGTGTCTCCAACCATTTTTGAAATAACCATCTGATTAATTGGATTATCTTCAACAAGCAGTACATTAAAATCAGATAAATCAGGCACAGGTTGTTCATTATTAACTGGCTCAGATAATTGCGCGACTTTCACCGGCACAGCGATTGTAAAGCAACTTCCCTCACCTTCTTTGCTTTTTAGTTTTAAATTGCCGCCCATTAATTCTACGATTCGCTTACAAATAGCCAGCCCCAGCCCTGTGCCACCATATTGCCGTGTGGTTGATATATCGGCCTGCGTAAACTCTTTAAATAGCTGACTTTGTTGCTTTGCCGAAATACCAATTCCCGTATCACTAATTGACAACGATAACGTGCCGTCAAAATATGAAACTGACATTTCAATTTTACCGCTTTTAGTAAATTTACCTGCATTATTAAGCACGTTGTTCACAATTTGACTTAACCTCAGAGGATCGAGATCCATAACTTGAGGTACATTGGCAGCAATCTCTAATGTAAAAGCAACGCCTTTTTGCAGTCCTGTATTGGTAAATACTAATGTCAGTTGATTTAACAATTGATGTAAATCGACTGATCTTGTATCGAGTTTCAGTGCGCCAGCTTCAATTTTAGAAAAATCTAAAATATCATTTAGGATCAGTAAAAGATTGTTTGCGCTTTGTTGAATCATTTGAAGGTGCTCACTACCTTCTTGGTTTATTGCTTTATTTTTAAGTAATATATCTGTTAGGCCAATAATACCATTAAGTGGTGTGCGTATTTCATGGCTCATATTTGCTAAAAATTGCGATTTAGCCTGACTTGCTTTATTCGCCAGCGCAACCGCTTTAATCAACTCATCTGTTTTTTCGTTTACTTGAAATTCCAAGCTCACATTAAAGTTTTTTAAACGCTGATTTAGTGCTTCATTTTCATTATTTACTTGCTCTAAATCTCTAAAATTTGACGTCAAATTAAATTCAAGTGTTGCAAATTGACGCTGCAAACTAAACACTTCAAGCCATGAATTATAAGAATTATCGATGGTTGTTGCCGTTGCCGTGGGCTCAAACTCATCTATTTGGGCTGATAACTGCTTTATTGGCCTGACTAACCAACGGCTCAATTGAGTTATAAAAATGCTGATCAAAGCAATCACAACTAATGCTAAAAATAAAGACTGCATCCATGCGCTTGCTGCAACTAAATTTGCATATTTTCGCTTCAATAATGTTGCAACATACCAGCCTTGCTGCTCCGATAGATAAGATTGCACATAATACTGCTCTCCATCAAGTTCTGTTACCATCACACCACGTTCGTCGCCACGTAAAGCATCTAGTTGTATTGAGCTTAATTGGGTCAATACCGGATAGTGATCCCCTAATGTGCTAAATACAACTTGTTTACTCGCATCTAAAACAATCAACTCACCGTCGTTTTCAAATATTATGGGTCTAAAGCGAAAGAAAAAATCAAAAACAAGTGAGCCTTCAACAATACCTTGAAACTCGCTATTTTTGTAAATAGGAGCAGACACACCAACAATAGGCACATTGCCTAATCCCCTACTTTTAAATATATTTGAAATATACCCTTTAGGTGAGTCTTTGCCTTTTATATAGTAATCACGATCGGCAATGGAGGGCGCATCATCTTTTAAGCTTTCTTTTAAACTCATTGGATTAAAAATACGTGCGATAGCCTTATTATCACTCACAATAGAAGAACGTAAGTTTGGATACAGCCCCATTAAATGGTTTAGCGCAACCTCCTCATCCATGCCTTGCTCAATTGCTTTTGCGGTAAGCACTACGCCTCGACGATAGTCATTCAGATACAAATCGATTTTGGCCGCAATATCTTTCGATTTTTCTCCTAATTGCGATTTAACTTCATATTCAATACGCGCATAGTGGTTATTCGTAAGCACGATAGTTGTTAAAATCACCACCAATATAATAAGTAAGCTAACGATATAATTAAGAATTTTGTACAGGGATAGGTCGCGGGTTTGCCAAGATTTTTTTAAAAAGAAGAAGCTAAGTAAATCAATCACACTTAAAACAATGGCAGCATTTAAAAAATATTTAACTAAAGCTGTGGCAATTTCTAAGGCAGGGAGCTTCACAAAAAAATAGCCAAAAACAGCTAAAAGGGGTGTACCTATTAGTAACCAGTATACAAGGCCCCTAACAAATAAAGGTTTAGCGCTGCGACAACAAAAAAAGTAAAGCCATATTACCTCGCCAGTAAAGACAAGTGATGGCCAACAGTGCCCCCAACGATAAAATATAAATGCGGCACTAAATACACATGTGAGCAAGGCATAACGTAAGCCAAAGCACAATAATGTAAGAACAACAAAAAATTGACCAAATAAAAATTCAGAGCTGTCTAAAAACCAAAAAGGTAATAAGTTAACAGCCCCTGCTAGTAAACCCAGTACTATTGAACAACTAAAAGCAAAATATCGTTGCTGAAAAATCGGCAAAGGCTTAACCTATCAAAGATCCATACTAATAAAAGTAAAAGAAAAAACCCGTTTTGCCAAGCAAATAAGTTCATTTAATTTAGTGCGTACAACCATTACTTTCAATTTGCAGTACACTGGTAACCACATTAAATTGTTGCGCAAGCAATTGCTCCACCTTTAATCGGCATGCCTCGTCGTGTTTTTCTTTTGTACAATGTTGTTTTAAGACGACGTGCGCACCAACAACAAGCTCTTTTTCGCGCCTAATGACAGTTACATTGTGTACATTTTCAACGTGCTCAACTTTGCTTATCGCACTTTCAATATCGCCTACATCAGGCAATTTAGCCTTATTGAGCCATAACCCTTTAACACAGCTAATAATCACTTTTACACCGGTAAACATCACAAACAAAGCGATTAACATGCTTGAAAGTATATCAATCACTGTCCAGCCAGTCAGGTAAATCAATACGCCGGCAATAAAAGTAGACACCGTCGAAATTAAATCAAAGAACGAATGTAAGAAAACGGCATAAACATTAATACTTGCTTTGCGTCCTTTATATAAAACCCACGCAGCAGCGCCATGAAAAAGAAAGCCCGTTGCGGCTATTACAGACATCAAATAACTATTTACAGGTGCGCCTTGGCCCTCATGATGATGTAAAAAACGCTCCCCCCCTTCAAACAAAATAACCATGCTAATTGCTAAATAAAGACACCCATTTAACAAGCCACCACTTAACTCTGCTTTTTGATATCCATCATTATAGTTTTTTGCTAAATGAATAGCTAAACTCGAGGCAATAAGCGCGATAAATAACGAACTATTATGTACAAATAAGTGCCCTGCATCAGCCATAACAGCGAGAGAATTAGCATAGTAAGCCCCTATAACTTGAATGACCATAAAAGAACATGTGATAGCTAATGCTATTAGTAATCGACGTCTGGAAGCTTTGTGAGTTGTAATATCGGTCATGAAAAGCGGTTTTTACCTATGCTTAATGGTGCTAAATGTCATCATTTTTAAAGATGCAGGAAAGAGTAATGATATACAATATCAATTGTAATACTTCCTATGACTAAACGCACTAAAAACTTAGTACTAACCCACAGCAATCTCGCAGCAATTTAAGTAACTATCTATTTAAACAAAAAAGTACCATTCTCATTCAATTCACGTTAAGCTAAAAGTGTTAACAAGACGTTAGGGAAACCAGTGAACAACGCTTCTACAGGTACAATAGATTCAGTAAAAGACATATGGCATGCACTCCAGGCTTTGCCCATAACAATAGCGTTATTTGATCAGCGCACTGATTCTGTTTTTGCCAACCCATCAGCGCAAACACTACTAGGGATCCCCGCTTTAGTTACCTCTGCACATGATGCCTTATCCCATTTACATATTTTTGAGACACTAGATACCAGCTTACCTTCAAACGTTAAGCCACCAATCCATCTCGAAAACGGACAAAATATAAATGTTCGTTACAGCTATATTGCACAAAACCTTATCGCACTTATTTTTGAAGTGCAGCATGAACCTGATAATCAAGCCGATTTTGATGAGGTCATCGCGAAAATATCAGCTCAATTAATTGATATTCAAACTGAAAACCTAGATCAACAAATTGAAAGTGCTTTAGAGGCCATAGGCACATTCTGTCATGCTGATCGCAGCTACCTGTTTCAATTTAGTAACGATGGCAAAGAAATGAGTAATACCCATGAATGGGTTAATAGCAACATCAATCCCTTTAAAGATGAATTACAAAATATTCCACAAAACTCATTGCCTTACTTTTTTAAAACTATGAACGAAAAACACGTATTTAACGTGCCTAACGTAAGCCTGTTACCCGTTCAGGCGGCCGCAGAAAGAGAAGAGTTTGAATCTGAAGGCATTAAATCGGTTTTATGCATTGGCCTACGGTCAGACAATACACTCTTTGGCTTTATAGGCTGTGATTGCGTTAGCAAAGCACATAATTGGACTAATACTGATTTAATACGCATAAAGTTAGTAGGCGAAATAATTGCAAATGCACTTAAAAATGTTGTTTATAAACAACGTTTAGAACAAACCCAACATCAGCTGTTAATTGCAAACCAAGAACTTAAACTTCAAGCAAACATCGATAGCCTGACCGGCATAGCCAACCGACGCTGTTTTGATCAAACTTTAACGAATGAAATACAAAGAGCAACACGCACCTTGCAGCCCGTCAGTTTAATCATCTGCGATATAGATTACTTTAAGTTATACAACGATAATAACGGCCACCAAAAAGGTGACGACGTATTAAGGCAAGTAGCCCAAGCACTGCAAGCACAATGTAAACGCCAAGGTGATTTAGCAACCCGTTATGGCGGTGAAGAATTCGCCATTATTCTCCCGAGTATTGATACAGAGCACTGCCTACAGTTTGCCGACTTATTACAGCAAAGAATACATGAGTTGAATATCCCGCACTTATACTCTGACATTTCACCACAACTCACTTTAAGTATTGGTTGTCATACCTGCTTTGTAAGTAAAGAAACAACGCCAGAAACCATGATTGGCGCCGCAGACAAAGCACTCTACAACGCCAAAAATGCAGGCCGAAACCAAGTTCAGCAGATAGGTTGAATCAAAATTAAATCATCAACAATGATATGAATTCACAACCTAAACCATGTATATTGCGGGTCGTGCTTTAGCGCGAAAATAAAGACCAAAAGTAACAATCGCGGCTAAAGCTCGCTCCTACCAGCAATTTCCCCCCCATCGTAGGAACAGACTTCAGCCGTGATGGTTTGCCCGTAGGCGGGAGTTTACCTCGCGCTTTAAAATTGTCGTGCTTTAGCGCGATAAACCCCGAATAATCACACTAAGCTAACGATTTATATCCATCCAAGGGCTTGGTTACATCGGTCACTCATCGCCTAAATACCAGTACCGTAGGTCGTGCTTTAGCGCGAAAATAAAGACCAAAAGTAACAATCACGGCTAAAGCTCGCTCCTACCAGCAATTTCCCCCCCATCGTAGGAACAGGCTTCAGCCGTGATGGTTTGCCCGTAGGCGGGAGTTTACCTCGCGCTTTAAAATTGTCGTGCTTTAGCGCGATAAACCCCGAATAATCACACTAAGCTAACGATTTATAATCCATCCATGGAGCTTGGTTACATCGGTCACTCATCACCTAAGTTACCCGTATCGTAGGTCGTGCTTTAGCGCGAAAATAAAGACCAAAAGTAACAATCGCGGCTAAAGCTCGCTCCTACCAGCAATTTCCCCCCCCATCGTAGGAACAGGCTTCAGCCGTGATGGTTTGCCCGTAGGCGGGAGTTTACCTCGCGCTTTAAAATTGTCCTGCTTTAGTGCGATAAACCCCGAATAATCACACTAAGCTAACGATTTATAATCCATCCATGGAGCTTGGTTACATCGGTCATCCATGACCTCACTTCCTCAGGCTGCACTGTTTATTCGGTAAATCGTTTCGGTCCATCGTCACCTAAGCTGCCTGTGCGGCAGTGAACATTGATAACGCCAGCAGTAGCAAAGCCCTGACTTTCTAAGCTGCCTGTGCGGCAGTGAACAAAGGCTACCACGGCCACGGCGATGATTTACTTTTCTAAGCTGCCTGTGCGGCAGTGAACCAGTATTTAATTTTGTAGAAGATTATGTAAACTTTCTAAGCTGCCTGTGCGGCAGTGAACATTTTTTTAACGGTGCTTTCTATCGTAAAAAATTTCTAAGCTGCCTGTGCGGCAGTGAACTTAGAAGTATTATCAGCAGTATCACCTGTATTTTTCTAAGCTGCCTGTGCGGCAGTGAACGTCATCAAAGATTTCATTAAAAAAACCTTCATTTTCTAAGCTGCCTGTGCGGCAGTGAACAGACCGTTGAACGTTGATGTTGCTAACTTTTATTTCTAAGCTGCCTGTGCGGATTAAAATTTTTAGTCGCTTCATAGCCTTTAAGCGAATTGTTGTAGTGTAAAAAATCGGGGTAAAACCTTAAATAATCTTGAATAATATTAGAGGCACTTGAGCGGCTAATAGCAAAGTGCTTTTGCAGGTGGTTGGTTGTTAACCGCCCTTCCCAATGAACGATTAGTTCTATAAAGTGAAAACGGCGTTGGCAAATATAATCGAATTGTGGTGTCATGCATTCCCTGCACTGTTTTTATTGTTGTTAATTCAACTTATCAGAAAAATTATTGATTACAAGCAGAATTCCTTTTCTGCCGAATGGTTTGTTTTAAATCAAAAATTAAACATGCTTTCTAGCGCATCGTCAAAAGACATAGGCATATGGCGTTTATTATTAATTCGTTCATCGAGTTCTTCTTTGAGTAATTTTACTGTGGTGCAGTATCCTAAACGCTCGGATATTTCTTCACACTCATTATTTAAAGCAGCGATATGATTAGTAAAATTATGTTTAATTTGCGCTTTACTACGACCATTAAATTTACGCCATACGAGTGAATGCGGATCATTGCCTTCTTTTTGCTGGCGGTGCAGTTTATTTAACTCAACTATTTTATTTTGCAGTAGCGGAATTAAGTTAGCTTTAGTTTCTTCATCGAAGTCTACGTCGTCATCAAAATGAGTTATGTATAACTGCAATAAGGTAAAGCCATCTTTTGCTTTACGGGCCTGCCCTAGTTGCTGCATAAGCTCGTGTTTTTCAGCCTTTTTGGTTGGATCAGGCTCTTTATCCGGGTGAAGTTTTGCTGCTAAACGTTTATACATTTTATTAAGTTGCGAGCTTTTAAATAGCTTTTCTAATTTTGCATCCGTCTTTTGTTGTTTAATTTCATCGCGGTCAAATCGTTCGAATTGATCAAAAAAATCATCCCAGTCTTCATCTTGTTCTGCATGTGCATTGCCTGGATTAAATGCATCGTCATCACTTTCTTCATCTTCACCAAAGCCTTGTTCATCAAGATGCTGATAAAGTTTTTGGGGATCAACGGCAACTTCTCTCAAGTCTTCATCTGTTAACTCTAAACCGGGGAAATCTTGCTGGAGCATAGTTCGTAAAAGGTTCAACTGGGATGAATCAATTGCATTAACTGTATCGTGATTGTGCTTGCTTAAATGCGATTGAAAAATTTGCGTTACTTTTTCAATTTCTAATTCACCAATAAATGGATGCCCTGATAAATAACCTAAATCTTCGTTTATCCAATCTACAAGCTCATTGCGCTGCTCAATCGTCAGGCTTTTACGCTGAATAAATTTACTCAGATGAATAATTTGCTCTGCCATCATACGGGCTTGGTGGTGCTCGTGAGGCTCCACTTGCTCTTTAAACTGATTGAATAGCGTACTTTTTTTAATCTCAAAGTTTGCGTTACGCTTGGTGTGCTTATCTATTCGCTGCCATAAACGTTCTAATTCTGATGCAGGTTTCGCTGTCGCTTGCTGTTTTACATTTTGTAAAAAAGTTGTGTTTGTTTTCATTAAAGCTCGTATCTCACCATATTTACCCGCATAATCATTGCTCTAGTCTAATAAAAAATCTAAGGAGAGTATACATGGATCCTATTGCACAAATTTTCAATATGATTTTTACTGTTGAAGCGTTTTTACTCATTTTTGTATTAGTGCTGCTTAAAAGCAGTGTTAAGTTTGTACCACAAAACCGTGCTTGGTTAATCGAACGTTTTGGTAAATATCAATCAACTAAAGAAGCCGGCTTAAACTTTATTATCCCGTTTATTGATCGTATTGCCGCAGATCGCAGCTTAAAAGAACAAGCACAAGATGTGCCTTCTCAATCAGCTATCACTAAAGACAACATTTCATTGATTGTTGATGGTGTTTTATACTTTAGGGTACTTGACCCATACCGCGCCACTTACGGTGTTGACGATTATGTATTTGCTGTTACTCAACTTTCGCAAACAACCATGCGTTCAGAGCTTGGTAAAATGGAACTTGATAAAACCTTTGAAGAACGTGATGTACTCAATACCAATATCGTAAGCGCAATAAACCAAGCGGCTGAGCCGTGGGGTATTCAAGTATTACGTTACGAGATTAAAGACATTGTGCCACCGCAATCTGTAATGGAAGCGATGGAAGCGCAAATGAAGGCTGAACGTGTTAAACGTGCACAGATTTTAGAGTCAGAAGGTGATCGCCAAGCTAACATCAATGTTGCCGAAGGTAAAAAGCAAGCCCAAGTATTAGCTGCCGAAGCTGAAAAAGCAGAACAAATACTGCGCGCTGAAGGTGAAGCTAAAGCGATTATTGCCGTTGCGGAAGCACAAGCTGATGCATTACGTAAAGTCGGTGAAGCTGCTGATACTGAACAAGGGCAAAAAGCGATTCAATTAGATCTTGCGTCAAAAGCAATTGCCGCTAAACAAGCTATTGCTAAAGAATCGTCAGTTGTTTTATTACCAGATAACGGGACTGATGCCAGCTCAATGGTGGCACAAGCAATGTCGATTATTAATACGTTAAATACTAAACAAAAAAGTTAAACGACCAAGGGGATAATCATGGATCTCATTACTAATAATTTACCTGAAGTGCTGATGATTTTAGGCATTGCAGCTCTCATTATTGAGGTTGCTGTATTAGGAATGTCGACTTTTATATTATTATTTTTAGGCATGTCGTTGTTTGCAACCGGTTTGATGATGAATTTTTCAATATTGGATAATTCATTAACGACTGCATTGTGGAGTAATACCCTTGTAACAGCGGCACTGGCTGCTTTACTGTGGAAACCTCTTAAGCGTATGCAAGACAATGTAGACACTAAAGAAGTTAAAAGTGATTTTGCTGAGCTCGATTTTATACTCAATAGCCATGTTGATGAGCAGGGTCTTAGTACACATTCATACTCTGGGATCAGCTGGAAGCTAAAAAGTCACCAACCACTATCCGCTGGTACGCATGTTAAAGTAGTAAAAAAAGAAGTTGGTGTAATGTGGGTTGAAACGCTTTAATTATCTCAATAAAAATCAAATAACGTGAAGCTATTTCACGTTATTTTCCTCTCATGTCTTATATATTTTTTGTAACAAAAAACATTTCTTTTTATTTCAAAAATCAAAGCAATTAAGTGCTTTAATCCATCAAAAATCAATTAAACCTACTCAGAGTTAATATAATAAACATAAAAAGATACAAATTTGTTAACCGGATTTTATCTTTAACGGTAGCTTAATTTTATTCAATAAAGCAAAAAATCTTTTGCTTGTTCCTGTTACCTTTTCCCGTTAGTTTAATTAGCCATAATTATAAAAATAAAAGTCAGCATATGATCAGGGTCGAAAATCTTTGCCGTACTTATGGTGCAGGTGAAACGCAAGTAATTGCATTAGATAACGTATCGTTACATATTAAAGAAGGTGAATTTGTCGCGGTGATGGGCGCATCCGGCTCAGGAAAGTCTACTTTAATGAATATTCTAGGGTGTCTCGACACGCCAACTTCTGGTAATTATTTACTTTCTGATGAAAGTATAAAGGAGGTACATGACGAGAGCCTTTCTGCTATTCGCAATAAGAAAATTGGCTTTATATTTCAAACCTTTCACTTGTTAACACGACTAAGCGCACAAGAAAATGTTGCCCTACCACTGCGCTATACCGATATGCCAAAACAACAAGCCAGTGATCGCGCAATGGCGATGCTTGATAAGGTTGGTTTACAAAATAGAGCGCATCATAAACCATTTGAAATGTCAGGGGGGCAACGTCAGCGCGTTGCCATCGCCAGAGCATTAGTGAATAACCCGCAAGTAATTTTTGCAGATGAACCTACCGGTAACCTCGATAGCAAAACATCCCATGAAATAATGGAGTTACTGTGCTCGCTCCACCAGCAAGGACACACCTTAGTCATGGTGACACATGAAGAAGATATTGCAGCTTACGCTAAACGCGTAATTCGAATGAAAGATGGTGTAGTGATTGAGGACAGCGAATGTTAAAAAATAAATTGATTAAAACCAGCCTTATCTTACTTTTTAGTAGTTTGTCATTTTCAACTTTTGCCCAAAGCTTATTGCTCAGTGGTGAACTAAAAGCCAGTGAAAATCAAATATTCTACGCTCCCAAGTCAGATACATGGCGTGTGCAAGTCCAATGGATGATGGAGGAAGGCGAAATAGCGAAAAAAGGTGATACCGTTGTAGTATTTGATAGCGGCACAATTGCAACTGAAATAGAGCAAGATGAAGTTAACCTTGAAGCCGCACAAGAAGAGCTTATTAGGATCACCACCAGTAATAAAGAAAATCAAATTGAAGCTGAGTTTAACTTTAAGCGCTCTGAGCTTTTATTAGAACGTGCGCGAATTGATGCTGCTATTCCTCAAATTAATTTAAGTACTTATGACTATCAAAAAAATCAACTTGAATTTGAAAAAGCTTTAATTAATAAACAAAAAGCATCTGAAGAACTGTTGCAAGTAAAAACAGAGAATAACGTCACTTATAACAAACAATTACTAACCATTGAACAATTAAAAACTAATCTTGAATATAACAAAAATCAGCTTGCTAGTATGAGTATTCAAGCTCTGCGAACGGGGCCCGTATTATATGCCAACCACCCGTGGAATGGCGAAAAAGCGTTTGTAGGTATGACTGCGCAACCGGGTTGGAAAATTGCCGAAATACCAGCCATGAGTGAGCTTTATATTGAAGCATGGGTACATGAAATTGATTACCATCAGTTAAAGCTCGGACAACAGGCACAGTTACTATTTGACGCCTATTTACAACAGCCACTAAGCGCTACGCTAAGCGAAGTCTCAACTCAACCAGAAGAACGCTTACAATGGGGAAAAGACGCTTATTTTAGAACTCGTTTTAATTTTAGTGCTGTTGCATTAAATCTGTTGCCAGGTATGAGCGCAAAGTTAACTATAGGAGCAGATCTAGATGAGGAATAAAGCCTTATTAGTATGTACAGTAATCATGTTTGTGTGTGTATTAAGCGCATGCAATGACGAGAGCCAACAAACCCATGTTGTTAAGAGCAGTGATATTGCTATTACCGTCAATGCTAACGGCGAGTTGGAATCTTCAACAACAGCAATCATTGCCCCGCCGTCTGTCGCCCGTATGTGGCAATACCAAATTAAAACGATGAAACCTGAAAATACACACGTTAAGCAAGGTGAGGTCATTGTCTCGTTCGACGACAAACAAGTTCGAGATAAACTAATTGAAAAACAATCAGAGTTACTTCGGGCAAAAAAACAGCTAGAAAATGCCCAAAATAAAGAACTCATCAAAGAACAAGAGTTAACACTCTCCGTGGCTGAGATGAAAATGAATTACGATAAAGCTAAACGCAAAGCAGATATTGTCGATCATTCTCGTTCTGAAGTTGACCGTAAAAAATCACAAATTGATTTTACAATTGCAAACAATGATTTAACCCTTGCTAAAAGTAAACAAACCTTTCAACAACAAAGCAAAGAGTTAAATCTAAAAATGGCAAAGAGCAAGGTTGCTCGGCTACAGAGCGAAGTGGACGGTTATTTACAAGATATTGATCGTCTTAAAGTAAAAGCCCCGATAGATGGCCTAGTAATTTACAAAACCAATTACCAAGGTGAAAAATCATCCATAGGTGAAAGCGTACAATTTGGCCAACCGGTTATGGAACTTGCTGTGCTGGAGAATATGCAAGTAAAAGCACAAATCGATGAGCCCGATAGCGGTAAAATAACGCCCGGGCAAACGGTTAAAATTACCATTGATGGTAGTACTGAGTTAGTTGTTTCAGGAAAGGTAAAAAGCTTAGGCCGTGTGTTTAGAGAAAAATCATACCAAGATAAACGCCGTATTGTAGATGCAATTATCAGTATTGATAATCTTGATATTAGCGCAATTAGACCAGGCCTAACAGCACGCTTAGAGATAACCACCGCATTACTTGCGCAGGCTTTAAGTATCCCTTTAGCTAGCTTACAGTATGATTTACAAGGACCCTTTGTTGAGACTACGGAGAATAATAAACAATTGATAGAGATTAGTCATTTCACTGATAATCTCGCCGTGATTAAAAGCGGTTTACAACAAGGTGATGAGGTGAAATTATGAAAATCCGTTTTGTATTGAGCTTAATTACCACTGCGCTTATATTAAGTGGTTGTTCTAAAGAAAATAAAGTTCAAAATGCCCTGACTTATACCGTCAGCACACATAGCTTTAAAACCGAAGTTGAAGCTAAGGGCCATTTAGTTGCTGCAAACGAAACCCTTATAGTTGCCCCTGCATCAAGTCAAGGACCGCAAACTTTAGCGTGGTTAATGCCTGAGTATAGCCAAGTCAAAAAAGGCGAAGTGATTGCGCGTTTTGATGGGGAGAAAATGCGCCGTCAAAGTCAAAAAATTACAAATCAAACCGCCATGGCTGATGAAGACTTAACGCAAAAGTCAGGCGCAATAGAAAAAGATAAAACAATTTTAAATCATGACATTGTATTGGTTAGTGAAGAAAAACAGTTTGCCGAAGACTATTCAATCGAAGATGAACGCATTATCTCCAAGCTAGAGATCTTAGAGTCACAACAAAATGTTGAGTTTTTAAATGCAAAACATAATTACTATGACTGGCAGGTCGAACGCTTTGAACAAGGCGCAACTGGCGAATTAATGCTGTTAAAAATGAGAAAAGATCAACATCAACAAAAATTAGCATCTTTAAATACTAACTTATCACAACTTGAAATAGTTGCCCCCCATGATGGCTTACTAACCCATGACACTAATTGGCGTGGTGAAAAACCCCGAGCTGGTGAAACGCTATGGCCAGGGCAAAAGATTGCAGCGTTACCCGATGTCAGCCAAATGCAACTAATCCTTTATGTATCTGAGCGTGAGGCCATTGATTTAGCAGTGGGTCAAACTCTAACATTTAAGCTTATCGCTTTACCTGATCAACAATTTAGCGGTGAATTAATTGAAGTGTCTCCTTTTCCAAAGTCTATTAAACGTGGCGATCCACAAAAATATTACGAATTAAAAGCAAATATTAATGAACAAAGCGCTGCATTACGACCAGGTTTGAAACTCAACGCACATATTTTGGTTACCCCAGAAAGCGAACGCTTAATAGTACCAAAACAAAGCGTATTTACTGAACAAAATGCCCATTATGTTTACACCGAAGTACACAATGAGTTTATTAAAACCACTGTAAAATTAGGCAAACATAATTTAAGCCACGTTGAAATAGTTGAAGGTGTCGCCTCTGGTAATGTGATCTCCTTAATTAATATGAAGGACGCCCAATGAAATATTTGAGTTTATTTATCGACACCACGTTAGAGCTTGCGCAGCATAAATTACGTACCTTGCTGACTCTATTAGGAATGATTTTTGGTGTGGGTGCCGTTATTGCGATGCTCAATATTGGTGAAGGTGCAGAGCAAGAAGCAATGAAAATGATTGACTCCATGGGCTTGTATAACTTAATTGTTAATGCAAAAGAATTTGATGAAAAGGAATTAAAAGAACAACGTAAACACTCTGCAGGTTTGAACCTTCGAGATGCTCAAGTCGCTCATGCGTCACTGCCTTTCATCACTGATTATGCGGCGCAAAAAACAATTGAGACATACCATATTTTTAGTCAATACAATAAAAGCGATGCGTCCGCTGTTGGTGTTAGTGCAAACTTTTTTGAATTATCACACTTCCAAATTTTTTCCGGTCGTGTTTTAAATCAAAACGATCAACAACAGTTTGCGCAAGTGGCTATGTTAGGCGCAAATACCGCCAAACAACTTTTTCCATTAGGTGACGCCCTTGGGCAACAAATTAAAATCAATCACCTCTGGTTTAAAGTCATTGGCATTTTACAATCCCCCTATTTAAAAAAGAAAGAGTTTCAAGGTGTGAAACTAGGCAATGAGCAAAATCAAGTGTTTATCCCTCTAAGCACGGCGCTACACCGCTTTGAAAGCGGTTTACTCGATAGTGAAGTAACCAGCTTAAAACTGGCGATTGATAAGTCTGTAGACCCCATTATCGCAGCCCAAGCATTAGAACATCTGCTGCAAAATCGTCACAGTGATATTGATGATTTTGAATTAGTCATTCCAGCCGCTTTATTAGCACAGCAAAAACAAACCCAACAAATATTTAATATCGTTATGTCGTGCGTTGCAGGTATTTCATTGCTCGTTGGAGGGATTGGTATTATGAATATTATGCTGGCAACTGTACTTGAGCGTACCAAAGAAATTGGTTTATTACGTGCTATCGGCGCGACACAAAAAGATATCCGCATACAATTTATTGCCGAAAGCTTCACTATTTCTATTTTGGGTGGTTTATTAGGCGTTGTCTTTGGTATTGGTTTATCTGAAATTATTTCAATCTATTCTCAGTGGGCTGTATCTTGGTCCATGACCGCTATTGTATTGTCTTTTAGTATTTGTGCATTAGTAGGGCTTATATTTGGCGTATACCCTGCAATTAAAGCGTCACAGCTTGATCCTATCGAAGCCCTACAAAGTGATTAATTACTGCAGGTAAACTCACATTCTCCCTCGCGAATTAACAATGAAATTGTTAGCATAGCGTTATTCTAAAAAGAGAGTAACGCTATGAATCATTCATCTCATGCTTTAGTTGTTGAAGGTGGCGCTATGCGTGGGATATTTGCCACGGGTGTACTTGATGCTTTTTTGACTGCCCAATATCAACCTTTTAACCGCTGTTTTGGTGTGTCTGCAGGCGCAACCAACATCGCCGCTTATTTGTGTAAACAACCCAAACGAAATCACAAAGTAATTACCGATTACTCTTGCAGGCCTGAGTTTATAAATTTATCACGATTTATTCGTGGCGGGCACTTGTTCGATTTAGATTGGTTATGGCAACAGACTATTAAAGATATTCGCCTTGATTTAACAACGTTTCATAATCAATCATGCGATTTTTATATTGTCGCCACTGCAATTGAAAATGGCGAAGCCCAGTATTTAAAAGCCACAGCTAAACAATTAGAACAGCAACTAAAAGCATCATGCGCTATTCCAATTGCCTATCGAGATTTTCCGTCTATTGGTGGATTAAAGATGACCGACGGTGGAGTTGCCGATTCAATTCCTATTCGTAAAGCGTATGAAATGGGTGCTAATGAAGTAACCGTGATACTTTCTCAACCGCTTGGCTATCGAAAAAAACCAAATAAAACACCTTGGCTTACAAAACATATTTACAAAGATTACCCTGCTCTTATTCGCGCTACGTTAGCACGCACTGAAAACTACAATGCCAGTATCGACTTTATTCACAACCCACCAGCTAACTGTAAAATAAACATCATTGCACCACCTAAAAACTTTAAAGTTGGTCGTACAACCACTAACACAAAGAAATTAGCTGATGGTTATTTGATGGGCTTTAATGCTGGTCAAAATTACTTAAGCCGTATTTTAGTCACTTAAAAACTAAACTCTTTGTTAGCAACAAAATATGAGGAATATTATCAATTAAGTGACATTCTAAGTAGTTTTAGTACCAAATACACAACCGTGTACTTGGTACTTTATCGAGGTAATATTAGATTTTAAGTTTAGGCCTACTATATTTTAAATTCATTTACTTGCTGCTGTAACGTCGCAGCCAACATTGCTAACTCCTGAGATGCTTGCGCATTTTGCTGTGAACTTTCACTAACAGACAAAATACTTGCGCTGAACTCATTAATATTACTACTTAGCTCATGCGCAACCATTTTTTGCTCTTCTGTCGCTGTTGACACTTGGGTATTCATATCTGCAATTTGAGTGACCTCTTGATTTATCTCACTTAATACTTGAGACGAATACTGCGCATGGTCAACACTTTCTTGGGCACTGCTTTCAGCATTTCCCATCGACGCAGCAGCTTGTTGCGCCATTTCCTGTAATTTAGTGATCATTTCATTGATACTTGCTGTTGCCTTTTGGGTGTTATGGGCAAGCTGCCTTACTTCATCCGCAACAACAGCAAAGCCTCGTCCTGAATCCCCCGCTCGTGCAGCTTCAATTGCTGCGTTAAGGGCTAATAAATTAGTTTGTTCTGCAACGCCTTGAATCATCATAACAACTTGATTAATATCGTTTGTTTGCGTATTTAATTCATTTATAAGTTGAGTATTATCATTGACTAAATGTGACAACGTTTTTATTGATTCTATGTTATCTGCAACTGCTTGTTGTCCTTGTTGTGCTTTAGTGTCTGCGTTTGTAGCTTTATCAGATGTTGCAAGTGCATTTTGAGCCACCTGCTCAATCGCACTACTCATTTGCGTGATCGCGGTTGCTATCATCGCTGATTGTTGCTCTTGCTCTGTTGCTGTCGTCGCTACTTGATCGCTAATCGAGTTCATTTGTTCAGCAGCAGACGATAAAGTCATTGTCGCGCCCGAAACGTCCGTTACTAACGTATGAATTCTTGCCACCATGTTATTAAAATGTGTTGCTGTTTCAGCAATTTCATCTTCACCCTGAACATTAGCTCGTAATCTCAGATCTGCATCATTTGCAATTTCAGATATTGTGTTACGTAATGACATAAGTGGATTATGAATTGATCGGTATATAAAATAGGCAATCGTCAATAAAATCAATACAAGTAATACAACTGACACTTCCATTATTAAGCTCGTCACTTCATAGCTGTCATTTGCTTGCTCTTTGAAGCTATTGGCCTCGTGTAATTGTAATTCTATTAAGGCTTGATAACTTGTACTCAAAGGGTCAAATACATAATAGAGATCACTCACAAATTGTTGCTGAGACACAGATTGAAATTCTTCGTTTGTAATACTATCGAGTAGGTTTTTCAGGTGTGCTTGAACAGGCAAAAGTTTGTTTTCTACGACACTCACTAAGCGCCGCTCTTCATCCGTTAAGTTAGTACTAAGATATGCTTGCCATTCGCTATCTGCAGTATTTTTTGCATCGTTCACTGCACTCAAAAAGTCAGGCTTTGGAATATTTCCTGCTCTATACTTATGAAATAAGTCAACAATATTCACAGCATAATTATCTGACACATTCTTTATTTGCTTAAGTGGAACTACCCTGTCTTCGTATAAATCATCTATTCCTACAACTAAACTTCCCATTGTATTTATAGAAAATACAGCCGTTAAAATAAATATCAGTACTGGCAGTATTGCCAGTACTCCTAATCGGGTTCGTACTGAGTAATTATTAAGCATAGCGTTCCAAATTTACTTCTATTATTAGAAAAGTATAATACTAATTTTAAAACACACTGGTTTTTTTGCTAATTAAATTATAATAAATTCATCACTAGGGCGTGTTGACCTTTCGTGATTGATTTTGCAGCAGACTGTTTGGTATTTAGACAAGGCAGCGCCTATGCAGTGTGGTTGTTCCCCATAAATAGGCGATAACGCAGTATAAATGCCAAACATGCGCTGCCCAAAGGGTTCTTCCTAGGGGCGATTAACTCTTTGTTACTCGATTTTTACTTATTCTCACATGGATGTGAGCCAGTAGAATAACGCAGGAGCAGTTATCGAGCCCGCTAGGTTACAAACCTCGCGCCGCGATTAAATCCCCCCTAGATTGAACAAATTTCAATCCATAAAGATCAACACGCCCTAAACCTACGAATATTTTGCTATAGTATGTTAACTATTATTGACTTACGACTGAACTATGGCTTTCTCATCTTTATTACGCTATACGCTTTATTTATTGTTATTGCTCCCTTTCACCGCGCAAGCTAATAATGCAGTTGTTAATCTTCATTTAGCCCGACCGAGTATTGTAGAATCACCCACAAATCAATACATTCATGCTTTACTAACACAAAGCTTTGCTAAGGTAGGCAAAGAAGTTAACTTTATTTACTCAATTAAGCCCATGAATAAAAAAAGGATCACTGGAGAGCTTTATAAGCCCGGTGGAATTAATTTAGCCTGGTTATCTATAGAGCCTAGCGCACACAATGATCTACTTCACACATCCTCCCCCTTGTATAAAGGGATACATGGCAAACGCCTATTGATGATTAATAAAAACCAGCAGGCAATCTTCAAAAGAATTTCGTCGCTTAATCAATTAAAGCCGCTCGTAGGGTTACAAAAACAAAGCTGGTCCGACTATAAAGTACTCAAACGAAGTGGCTTAACCGTCAATGGTGAACTAAGTTATAAAAGCATGATAAAAGCATTAGACACAAACCTTGGTGATTATTTCCCTCGCTCTGTGTCCGCAATTGAAGCCGAACTTGCAAAACAAAAACATGTAGATTTAATGATTGAACCAACAATTATGTTGCAATACCCCAGTCATTATTACTTTTATACACACAATAGAAATAAAGATTTATTAATATTACTTGAATCAGGCTTAACTCAGTTACAACAAAGTGGTGAGTTTGAGTTGCTTTATCAACGCTTTTTTGGCGAAAAGGAAAAACGCTTAAATTTATCATCAAGGAAAGTATTTAACTTAGAATAAAAGGCTTAGTTATGGTTACTACTTTGATACGTACGCTTTCCTATCTCGTTGTTTTTATATTAGGTTTTGGTTCTGGTATGTATGCTCTACCCATTATCACGGCGCCGACCTCTCCTAGTAAACTGGAACTAGCAACACATGCTCAAAAGGCAATTTATAGCGGTGAATTTAAAGAAGACCTTGAAGGATCTGATGCATTGCATTTTGGTACGGGCGAAGTTCGTTTAACTAAGCGGATGATTTCGTTTGCGGGCAAGTTAAGTCCCGGACCTGACTACCAGCTTTACCTTGCTAATAAATTTATTGATAATGAAACTGAATTTTTAGCACACAAGGGAAGCTTCACACGGGTAGGCAGCGTCAAAACATTTGATGGTTTTATGGTCAAAGTGCCACAAGGTATTAATATTGCTGACTTTAATACCGTTATTATTTGGTGCGAAAGCTTCAATGAATTTATTACAGCTACGCAATATCAATAAGCTGCTAAAAATTAGCGGCTTGGTTCAAAGCCGTCGTAGTGAGGTAATTGTGCATCAAACTCCTCCCAATTAGCTTTAGAACTACAAAAATTGTGGCTAATAGGGCGCTGTGTTATGTCACTATCGAGAATACCTAAGCGTAGTCTTAGACGCGTTATATCGGCTAAGTTTTCACTGTAAACAGGTGAGCCACATTTACTACAAAAATACCGATTTCGACCCGGTTTAAACTCAAACATGCTCAGAGAGTCTTGCCCTTTAGTAATGGTAAAATCGCTTCGCGCTACAAACCCATTAGTTGCATATGCTGTTCCGCTTGATTTTCGACACAAAGAGCAATGACAATGAATAATGCTGCTGATAGGGCCATCGATTTTAATCGCTATTTTTTTACACAAGCAACTTCCTTTGTACATTTACTTTCTCCTATATTTTTTAAAAAATATAACATAAGTAATTATTTTAAAGTACAAAAAAAGCCGCCTTTGGAGAGGGCGGCTTTGGAAAATAGCAGTCATGGGTGGAAACTGCTAAATCAAGAGCTTTTATGCCACAGCAGCGTCGTTATCACTGTGGCGAATTAAATAATCAAACGCGCCAAGACTCGCGGTTGCACCGCTGCCCATCGCGATGATTATTTGTTTAAAAGGTGTCGTGGTTACATCACCGGCACCAAACACACCGGGTAAAGATGTTGATCCCTTTGCGTCGATTTCTATCTCACCAAATCGTGTTAGCGACACATCACTGTTTTTAAGCCACTCTGTATTTGGTATAAGCCCTATTTGCACAAAAATACCTGCAAGACTTACCATTTTGCTCTCACCCGATTCGCGATCAGTGTAGCTAAGCCCCGTTACACGCTTGCCGTCACCTAGCACCGCAGTAGTTTGTGCATTTTTTATAATCGTAATATTCTTTAAACTATTCGCTTTTCGTATGAGTACTTCATCAGCACGTAATGTGTTGGCAAACTCTAAAACTGTGACATGTTCAACGATATTCGCTAAATCAATAGCCGCTTCAATACCTGAGTTACCACCACCGATCACCGCAACCGATTTTCCTTTAAATAACGGTCCATCACAGTGCGGGCAATAGGCAACACCATGTCCACGATACTGACTCTCCCCAGGCACATTCATTTCACGCCAACGCGCACCGGTTGCAAGTACTAAGGATTTAGCACTTAACACTGCGCCATTTTCTAAAGTGATGTCATAGCCATTGTTATAACTTAGCCCTACAGCACGTTGATTATTCATTACATCCACATTATATTCTTTAACGTGTTCTTCAAGTTGGGCAACAAGTTTGGGGCCTTCTGTTGCTTTGATCGATATAAAATTCTCTATACTTAATGTATCCGCCACTTGACCACCAAAACGTTCAGCAACAATACCGGTATTCAAGCCTTTTCGCGCGGCATAGATGGCTGCGGATGCACCTGCAGGGCCACCACCGACCACTAATACATCAAATTGATCTTTTTCGTTCAGCGATTGAGCTTGACGAACGCCTGCCTTACTATCAACTTTATTTAAAATCGTACTAAGCGTCATTGCCCCTTGACTAAATAGTTGTCCATTTAAGTACACTGCGGGCACGGCGAGGATATTTCGTTGCTCCACTTCGTCTTGAAATAACGCACCGTCTACCATAGTGGCGGTGATCAGAGGATTAAGAGCTGCCATTAAATTAAGTGCTTGCACGACTTGCGGGCATGTCTGGCAACTCAATGAAATATATACTTCAAAATTCAGTGGTTCACTCAACGAGCTTATCTGCGCACGCTGCTCATCAGAGACCTTACTGGGATGACCACCACTGTGAAGTAAAGCCAGCACTAAACTTGTAAACTCATGCCCCATAGGTACACCCGCAAAGGTTATTTGGGTTTCTTTTATGGGTGAGTACACTGTCATTGAAGGACGACGTACATCGTTATCTGGGTTGTTTCGTACTAAAAATTGATTACTTAATGATGCGATGTCATTCGCTAGGTTTTCTAATTCTGTTGACTTTTTGCTGTCATCCAAAGCGATAAGCAGCTCAACAGGATCTGTTATAGATTCAAAGTGGCTTTTTAATTGATTTTTTATGTTTGTGTCTAACATGGCTTAGCCTTCGTTTTCAGCAAAAGGGTGCCCATCATCACGCTAATGTGCTTAATAAAGTTGTGATGATGGGCGTTTTGGAACACATTAATTATGTGCAACCATATATTTAGATTTTGCCAACTAAATCAAGAGACGGCGCAAGAGTCTCTTCACCTGGCTGCCATGATGCAGGACAAACTTCGCCATCATGTGTTGCAATATATTGCGCTGCTTGTACTTTGCGTACAAGTTCTTTTGCACTGCGGCCAATGCCTAAATCATGAGTTTCGATGATTTTTATTTCACCTTCAGGGTTCATTACAAACGTACCACGTAACGCCAAACCTTCTTCTTCAATCATCACACCAAAACTGCGTGTAATACGCCCTGTTGGATCGCCAATCATTGGATAAGTGATTTTGCCGATAGTGTCTGACGTATCGTGCCACGCTTTGTGCGTAAAATGTGTATCTGTAGAAACAGAGTAAACTTCAACACCCATTTCTTGTAATTGTGCGTAATGATCTGCTACATCGCCTAATTCTGTTGGGCATACAAATGTAAAATCAGCCGGGTAAAAGAAGAAAATTGACCATTTACCTAATACATCTTTCTCGCTTAGTTCAACAAAATCACCATTGTGATAAGCCGTAGCGTTGAATGGTTGTAGTTTTGTATTAATCAATGAAGTGCTCATAGTATTCCTCATGGGTATTTAAATAAAAAATAACAACACACTGTGTGTTGGCTTGAGACATACAATAGAGCGTTTGCTTAAATTAATAAAATTGATTGTTTGGATTGATGTAATCGAATATACAGATTGAACTTCCTGCTTATAACGATCGTATACGGGACATGGGCATGCTTTTAAGTTAGCGTTTTTCAATTTCTAAATGGTACAATGGTGTGTTAAATTTGTATTAATAACTCCGTGTAAGGTAAGCCATGAACAAATTCGTTAATCATATTCAGTTAGGTTATTTAGGCCTCGTGCCATTTTTAGGCTGTGTTGGATGGCCTTTACTCGTTGGTAGTAACCAATTTAACATGCAATTTTTTACCTTTTATAGTATTGCAATATTAGCGTTTATGGCGGGGAATTTATGGCATGCAGGAAATCAACGTTACAGCGATGCTTTAAAAGCCGTGATACCCGTTATACCACTTGGGTTTTTAGCTTTTGTACCACAAACAGTCACTTTAATATGGTTAGCTGTTAGTTTTTGGCTAGTGTTCTTTTTTGAGAAGTCGAACCCACAATGGCAAACCTACCATGCAGATTATCAAAAAATGCGTTTTGTGTTAACTTCTGTGGTTTTTGTCTGTCACACTTTTGTGATCGGAATAAGTTTATATCCTAACTAACTCGCCCTTTAAAGCGGTTTCATGTACCATCCGCGCACTGCTTTTTAGGATAACTTATGATAGATAAACTTCGTCAACAGCTTGATCAACTCGGTGAAAACTACGTTGAAAAAAATGCCAATTTCAAAATTAAAGTAATCCCTTTCTTTTGTGCCATACACATAAAAAAAGACCATAAGAGTGAAGGCCGACTATCATTTTATTCTAATCAATGGCTTGAAATTGCTTTAGTGGTAATGTTTTTACTGTTTGGTTTGATGATTTTTGATACAGAATCAGGTTTTACAGACGGGCCAATCCAAATTGCGTTTGCTGTATTAATCACTTTTAACTTGATCATAAAACAAATTGCTATTGAAGGCTTAAAAACCCGACTCGCTTTATGCCCTATTAGAGAAAAACCATAATATTTGCTAAAGAGGCTTCGCGAAACAGACATTTTAGTACTATATAT
Organism: Pseudoalteromonas sp. NEC-BIFX-2020_015; assembly: GCF_012952265.1. Taxonomy (NCBI): domain Bacteria; kingdom Pseudomonadati; phylum Pseudomonadota; class Gammaproteobacteria; order Alteromonadales; family Pseudoalteromonadaceae; genus Pseudoalteromonas; species Pseudoalteromonas sp. NEC-BIFX-2020_015. Next base: position 79,600 of record NZ_JABCJL010000012.1, on the reverse strand, counting down.
AAGGTATAAAAATAACTTTTTTGGCTTTAAATGAAGCATATCAATTGGCTTATCTGTATTTGGGTTGTGGTGTTCATTTGCACATATTTTTTACTTTCTCATGAGCAATCACAATTCGACACGATTGAAGAGTTATTCTGGGCGGGTATCTCTGTTTCACTCACATTACAAGTTTACTGTTACTTAGGTAATAGGATTCTAATAGGTGCATGGATTTTATATTGCTCAGGGCTGATATTTGATTTACTAGATGACTTGTTAGATGCGCAGATGTTTCCTTTTCTAGTCTTTGATACCACGTTCAAGCATGTTGGTTTCCTATTAACATGCGCAGGATTGTTTTCGTTAATCACAGAAAAACGCGCAACAATAAAAAAGCTCAATATTGAAATTCAAACCCGTCAAACTTTGCAAGAACAATTGGAATTTGAAGCAAGTCACGACAAACTTACCGCCTTGGGTAACCGACGCGCTTGCTTTGCACGCTTTGATGAACTTAAAGAACACTTTCATCTCATCTATTACTTTGATTTAGATAACTTTAAGTTTGCTAATGATAATTATGGTCATCAATGTGGTGATGAAATTTTAGTTGATTTTGCACAACGCCTTAGTAAGCACTTTACTAAACAAAATTGCTTTCGCCTTGGTGGCGACGAGTTTATCGCTTTTTGTGATGATAAAAACCCTAACATCGATGAACTAAGAATATACTTAACGGCCTTTATGCAACAATATCAAGTTGGTGTGAGTATTGGCTTTGCAGAGCTAAATAACGACGATAATCCCGATCACCTCCTGCATATAGCAGATCAAAATATGTATCGAGATAAAACCAGTAAATCAATGCGTCAGCGCTGTCGAGAAAACGAAAGCTAACTTTGTTATACTGGCGCAATCTTGTGTTAAGAAACCATAATTCATGTATTTAAACCCTAACTGGCGTATTCTCACTGTAGGTGATGGTGACCTTTCTTTTTCACATGCGTTATATCGTGCAATTAAACCTAAGAAACTCATTGCCTCAACTTATGATGATGAGCATACAATTAAAACCAAATACACTGACAATGCATTCAGTGACCTTACTGATAATAAAGTAACCGTATTAACTCATTTTGATGTAACGAATAAAGATACATGGCGTCGTTTGAATAATGACACGTTTGACGTCATTATTTTTCAATTTCCGCTGATCCCAGCATTTGCAGGAAAAACTGCTTTTGTTGAAAACACTCAAAAAAATAGCCTAAACACATTAAACCGTGCGTTGTTACACCAATTTATTAAATACGCTTGCGAACTTGCTCTGGATAAATCAGGGCCGATGCTTTGCTATATTACCTCTAAAGATGTGAAGCCCTACTTACATTGGAATATTGAGGGCAGCTTAGTTGCTGGGCTAGATGCGAGTTACTTAGGTAAAATACCTTTTGATATTTCCAAATTCCCTGGCTATAAAATTCGCAATGTTGATAGAGATAAACACGTTAAAGATACCAGTGGTATCACTTATATTTTTAGCCCAAAAAGCAATGCAGATCTTAAGTCAATACTGACCTACCCTGACTACTTAACAGATAATCACTGTGCGCTATGTCGAGCGGGCCCTTTTCATGGCAACGAAGATCACCAAAAACATATCAATGCAAAAAAACATCAGCAAATGCTAGCTTTAGAGCATGAATGGAAAAACTGGTTAACTCATTTTAATAACAAGGAAGAGCTATGAACTTTGTCATCGTCGGAACCAATTTTATCAGCGATACGCTACTGAGAGCGGCACAAACCCTACCTGAATTTAACTTATATGGTGTATGCTCAAGAGCAACAAGCAGCGGTGAAGCATTTTTAATAAAGCATAACCACCATAATGCAAAAGTGTTTACCACTATAGAGCAAGTTTGTAATGATGAAAATGTCGATGTAGTTTATATAGCTGCGCCAAATAGCCTGCATAAATCCTATGCCATTAGCTGCTTAGAAGCGCAGAAGCACGTACTTGGCGAAAAACCTTCTGCGGCGAATAGTCATGAGTTAAAAGAGATTATTTGCGCCGCTAAAAAACACAACCGCCTCTATATGGAAGCAATGATGACGACGCATCTGCCTAATTTTGAAATCATTAAAAATGCTTTACACAAAATTGGCACCCCTCGTAAATACATTGGTCAATACAGTCAATATTCGTCTCGTTACGATAGGTATAAAAGTGGTGAACGCCCAAATACATTTTTACCTGAATTCGCCAACGGCGCGCTTGTCGATTTAGGTATTTATCCGCTGTATATTTTAATTGCACTGTGGGGCGCACCCAAGAGTGTACAAGCTAGTGGGATATTATTGGAGACTGGTGTTGATGGCGCTGGCGATCTATTACTCAATTACGATGATAGACAAGCGGTGATCAGTTACTCAAAAATCTCCCAAGGAGATAACTTCACCGAAATTCAAGGTGAAAAAGGCAGGCTCCGTATAGAGGCAGTATCACAGCTTAAGCGTGTTCAATTTATAGCGAATGACGGTACTGTTGAGGAACTATCAAAACCATTTGATACACACTTTATGCGCTATGAAGTTGCCCACTTTATTAAAACGGTTAATTCGCAGTTGTGTGAGTCACAAATTAATACGCATCAATTATCGCTCGATGTAATGACCGTGCTCGATAATGCACGTAAGCAATTAGGTGTGAGCTACCCAAATGATAAATCAAAAGTGTAATCTAATCGGTTATCTTTTAAAGAGTTTATTGTTTGCTAGCGGTTTAAATTAACGCCGGGGCTAGCAGTACTGTGCCCCTTTCCTAGCCTCATTAATTACCGCCAAAACGGTCACCATTTTTAATCGCAAAACCTTACTACCACTAGTAAAAAAAGGTAAAATGACTAAAACATTACTCTTTGGTTTAAGGATTGCAATGCCGCGTACAATCTCCCCTTTTTTTCTCGCTATTATTTGTGTATTACTGGCAATGGTCACTTTGCAATCTGGTATTTCTATTGCTAAAAACCTTTTTCCTATTATTGGCCCAGAAGGCACTACAGCCCTGCGCCTCGGTTTTTCTGCCATCATTTTATGCTTAGTGTTTAAACCATGGAAAGCATTTCCTCGTCTAGGTCAACGCCTTCCTATTGTTATTTATGGTTTAAGTTTAGGCGGGATGAACATACTATTTTTTCATGCTATAGAGCGTATTCCGCTTGGAATTGGTGTCGCATTGGAATTTACAGGGCCTTTAGCTGTCGCGCTATTATCATCAAGACGAAAACGCGACCTGTTTTGGGTTGGCTGTGCTATTGCCGGGATTTTTATGCTTCTTCCTGATATGACCGGTGAAGAAAGCCTTGATCCTATAGGTGTTTTACTCGCTCTTGGTGCAGGAGCATGTTGGGCGGGTTATATTTTATTTGGTAAAAAAACAGGTAATCAAGGCTCTGGAGGCATGACAGTAGCACTTGGAATGAGTGTAGCCGCCATTGTATTAGTCCCCTATGGTGCAATATCACAAGGTGCTGCATTACTCACCTGGGAAGTGATACCGTTAGGTTTGTTAGTCGCAGTGATGTCGAGCGCCTTGCCTTATACGCTTGAGATGGTGGCATTACGTAACATGCCTGCACAGGGTTTTAGTATTATGATGAGTTTAGAGCCTGCAATTGCTGCAATGGCTGGGTTTATGATTTTAAGTGAACTCTTAAGCATTTGGCAATGGTTAGCTATTTTACTTGTCATTATTGCATCTGTGGGTAGCTCATTATCCGTTAAGCAAGAACCTGCACCTAAAGAGCAAGTATGATTGGCTAATCTGATACTATAATTTCTACTAATAGCACGATAATCTATCTGGAACAGGCACATACGACCAATTACATACAAGGATGTTAAAATGTTGAACTGGTTAAAAAACACATTATCCAAGAGTATCTGGCACACATTAGCTATGATAATCATAATGCTTGTTGCAGGCCCTGAAATCATGATTAGTATGGAGTTAATGGCTATAGTTGAAGTGTTAGGCGCTTCAACATTCGTTGCAATGTATTTTAGCGGGTTAAAATTATTTATTTGTAATTGTTGGGATAAGTTTAAGACATTTGAATCCCATTCTTTTTTCTTTATCCCGTCATTTGATGCTTTAAAACAAATGCCCTCTCTTTTTATTCACGCAATACCCGAGCGCACTATTGTAATTGCCTATCTCTGTGTTCTTATTGGCTGCACATTATGCCTTTATATTAATATTGCTTTCCCAACAACCACAGGCTAACCATATAAAAAGGCTCTAAGTGAGCCTTGATTAGGGTCTGTTGACCTTTGCGGATTAAAATTTGTTCAACCGCGAGGCGATTTGATCGCGGCGCAAGGTTTGGAATCGAGTGCGCTAAGTAAAAACCGAGCAAAGCGTGTGCGTCCTGCTCACGCCCCTTACCTAAATACCAGACAGGCTGCTGAAAATTCAACCTTAAAAGGTCAACAGACCCTAATAAACAATACGGTTTCCCCCTGCATTTTTAGCTCGATACATCGCCTGATCCGCATATTGAATTAGCTGCATATCGCTCGTTCCATTCTCAGGGTAGCTTGCAATGCCAATACTACTTGATAGATCTAAAATTAAGCTTTCAATTTTAAATGGGTGCTTACATTGCACACAGATTTTTTCAGCAATATTATAAATATACTCCCGTTCACTTATACCATTGAGTAACACTACAAATTCGTCACCGCCTAGGCGTCCAACGGTGTCAGAGCTTCTAACACAACTCAATAATCGCTGCGAAATACTTTGTAATAACTTATCGCCAATGAGGTGGCCATGGGTATCATTAACATCCTTAAAACCGTCTATATCAATAAATAACAACGATAACTCTACTGCGCTGCGATCGGCCTTTGTTAAGGCATGTTGGATACGATCAAGTAATAACATTCTATTTGGCAGCCCTGTAAGTTGGTCGTGCCCGACCATATATTGAAGCTGCTTTTCAAACTCTTTACGCTCAGTAATATCATGCGCAACTGCAATTCTAACTTGGTGTAGCTCAGACCATCTAACAGACCACAGTATATGTAATACTTGCCCATCTTTACGCACCCAGCGATTTTCAAATCGTGGCCTTGACTCCCCCGATAATAAAACTTCAACCGTGTCGTGGGTGATATCATGATCATCTTTATAAACAAAATCAATCATTGGCTTACCTATCACTTCACTTGGAAGGTAACCAAAGATATTTTCAAATGCAGCACTAACAAAAACAAAATGACCTTTTTTATCAACAACACAGACTGCATCTAGCATCAACTCGAGTACATCTGTTAGACAAAATAATTCATTATTTTTCATTCAGCCATTTTTCCTGTTTAGAATTCGTAGTTTGGTCTACCGTAATCCATGTAGTAAGCAATGCGAAGCTAAGCTTATTTATAGTTTATTATAGAGTAAATTACATATCTTAAACGTACTTTTACTGTTTAACCTCATAATAAGAATCGAATTATAAAATAATGATATGTTGCTCTATATACCCAAGCCACCTCAATATGCAGAATTCAGCGTTTCACAGGGGCTTAATATCAAGGCGTTACTTTGCAATAATGGCCGTCCCTTTTAATAAGTAACAACGATGAGAGTGAGCACCTGTGAAACGCCCAACGGGTTGGCTTAATAGCGATTTATACAGCGTTATTGATTTTAACAATAGAACCACTATTATTTGCAATCAATGCCTTGCCTAAATCGCTTTTAATTCCAACCTCAAGGTGCAGAATTCAGCGTTGCATAGCAACTTAATATCAAGGCATTACTTTGCACCCTTTAAGAAGTAGCAACGATGAGATAAAGTGCCTGTGAAACGCCCAAACGGTTGGTTAAAATAAATAACGCACTTTAAAGGTAAACTGGTCTTGATCGCGTTCTTGCCATAACGTATTTAAGTTACGTAACCATTTATGGGAGCCTACATCATCATCGAAGCTCGCACCACCTCGGTTGTATACTAAATAAATATCAGAATACGCACCTAACTTATAACGTAGCTTTATTTGACTTGTAAAGCGTTGATCAGTAAAGCTATTGTCTATACCTACTTGTTTATTTAGCTGGTTTTGTGAAATATCGTATACTGAATCTGTTTTAGCATCTAAAATAACCCATTGGAAAATAACGCTTAATTCCAAATTATCGGTAATTAAACCGGCTGCATTCAAATAACTAACATAAAATTTACGGTCAAACTGCGTAACTTGACCTGGGTTGGTACCAATCACTAACCCGTCACCAATTCGGTAAAATTGGTTGAATTTAACGCTCCAGTTATGATGCGGCATCCATGTCATATCAACGGCGTATTGCTGTGCTAGTCCATCAATACCTTCTTCGTCTAACTGAAAGCTGGCAGCCCAACTAAACTCCCCAGTATAAGGACTACCATAAAAGAGTCGGCTACTAAGTGTGCTGTTACTTTGATAAAGCCCTACACCACGACCAATTAAATCATCCCACCCTGATGTAAAGTACTTAAGTGATGCACTGGCCGTAGCACCATTATCTAAAATAAATGATGCTGTATAAGCTTGTAATGCAGGGAGCTTTAAACCGTTATCGGTACTTTGATAACTGGTATCAATGCTGTGTTTCACTTGGTTTATAAAACCGTCAGAGTAATTAACCGCATGATTATAATTAAGTTCAGTTACTCGCCAGTTATTACGCTGTTTATAACCTAAATCATTATTTTCAAATTGATCATCAAGGCGTAAATAGTCACCTGCAAGGCTTACATTTGGATTAAACTGGTATTTAACATTAGCGCTTAAGCCATAACCTTGTTGATCAATTTCTTGAGTACCATAATCAACTTTACCTTGTTGAATATCTGAAAATAACAGCGCACTTTGTAAAGACCACGTTTCACTTTGATATTGGCTGTCAAATGCCGCTGTTTTTGCTTCACGTGCTAACCAAGGTCGCTCTGTTTGTGTCACAAGCAGCCCTGATTGCCAGTTATCTTGGCGAAAACGTGCTCGACCCACATAAAATTCTTTGCCTGCATCTGATTCTAAATCGTCTTCATGTACCGCAAAACCTGCAAATTGCCAATGCTCCCCTTGGTGGACAAAACGCCCGGCAACATCAATCGGTGTTATCTGCTCTGTCCCATCATCACTACCCGCACCAATACGACGCGTATGAATAAGCCGCGTATTTTGCTCTGCTGTTACATTTAGCACACCAATATCTTGAGTGAAAAACGCTCGTTTATCTGTCGTTAGAGTTTCAACTGTGGAATAGTTAACTACCAACTCATCGCTATCTACTTGACCAAAATCAGGGTTAACCGCCACACTCAATTTTTGATGATGATCGGGTTTGTAAATTAAATCAAAGCCGATATCGATATTATTGTCGTCAGCAATAAAGTTTTGCTCAGACGTTATGTAAGGCACAAATGACCACTGCTGAGAAGTAGGGATCTGGGCCAGTACTTTCGGCATATTTAAATAAAAATCACTCTTACCCGTAGTCTGCTGTTGCGACCCATAGATATGGTTTTTCGCTAATTCATATAATTGTAAAGACACCCCCACGCTCGCCAAATCTTGTTCATCACGGTTTGGCCTAAATGAAACCGTTTGCCAAGGGATAAAAATTTCATTCGTCCAGTAATCAGGGTACTCATAAAAAGCTGACTGCCATACGCCATCCCAATCGAAGTCAGTGGTTAATTGCGGTGTTAATACAGCATCTTGAATACCTCCACCTAATGTGGCCGAAAACTGATAGGCGCCACTGCCATCCCCTGAAAAATCTATCACAAAACGGTTAAAATCAGCTTGCATAAAGCCATCTTGTAGGTTGTATTGCTTTTTACGGTCGCCTTCTTTTTGAAAGTTTTTAAAACCAATATAAATGCCCTCTTCAGTGGTGAATACGAGTCCCTGTACTTTGTTTTGAGTTACTTCCAGTGTGGCGGGGACTACTTTAAAGAAGTCATGATAAGCCGTCGCGTTGTGCCATTGAACCTCGTTCAACTGACCATCTATTTTTATATCTTTTGCGATCACAGACTGGCTCACCAACAAGGCGGCCGACACACTTACTAACGTTTTCATCATTGCATCTACTTTGTGTAATTATTTTCTTTATAAGAACAAAAATACGTGCATAAAAATCTGATTTTTTTCTGAATAAAGATGACTAGTCCCTTATCTTTATTGACTTTTATCTGAATAGCGGTATGTTTAGGTGGATTCAAACTGGTAACAAAAAAATGCAGTCAATAGATATAAATAACAACCAAGATCCAACAGCCGAGAAAGTAACTATCTATTATTTTGATGACTTTGCTTTTGACGCACAGCACGATGAACTTAAAAATATTGCAAGCAATCTTGTACAGAAACTAGAGCCTCAAGTTGCGCATTTATTGCGGTTGTTTTTAGCCAGCCCAGATCAAGTGATCTCAAAAGAGCTGATCCAACAAAGCTTATGGCCTAACACGGTGGTTGAGCAAAACAGTTTGTATCAAATATTAACTAAATTACGCCGGGTCTTAAATGACTCAACCAAGTCTCCTAAGTGTATTAAAACTGTGCCTAAAAAAGGCTATCGGTTTATTGCCAATGTAAGCACTGAGCTGCCAAAACCACTTGCAGATATAATTCCAACAACTAAAAATGAAAAATCTTTAAACCACCCCCCAACTCGATGGATGTGGTTACTCCCTGTAATAATTGTGTGTTTTAGTGCCTATGCATTTTTTAATAGCGATGAACCCGAAATAAAAGCACCACTTTATCATCTCGAAGATGTCAGTTACGCATTAGGGTTAGAGTTTGATGTAGACGCTCACCCACATGCAGATTTGCTCGCCTACATTAAAGATATAAAAACACTCACGATTAGTAATAAGCAAGGTACTGTGTTATTTCAGCAGCCAAGCACCTATCGTGCTGCAAAGCCTAGTTGGCAAAAAGAAGGAAAATTGCTGGCCTATTGGCAATACCGAGAGGATCAATGCGATTTAAAAATAATCACCCCGCAAGGTGCTATTGCACACAATGGCCCAGCCATCTCGTGTGAATTAGCACAAAAACCTGTTTGGAAAAACAGTAAAGAACTTATTTTAACCATTAAACAACACGGTACTTTAGTCCCGTATTTATATCGATTAACTAATAATGCTCTTATTCCTTTGCCTTTAAAGTTACCTCAAAACAGCATCTATAAAGGCGCTTTAAATGCATGGAATGACAAAACATATTATTTATTAAATCATAAAGACCACACTAGCAGTTTGATTGAGCTAAGCGGTCGTACTGTACTCAACTGGGATTTTCCAATTTGGCTCGCAACGTTTGATCCACAACAACAAACAATTGTCAGTAACGATGTCAGTCAGCGTCACGGCTTAATAGCAACACGACTAGATAAAACACACTACCCAATATTTAGCACCGCGCAGGGCCTATTTAGCAGTATCTCAATTGATCATGCTGGTGATATGTATACTGCCATTGAGAGCTGGCAGGTAAATATTCGTGATAAAGACAATTTACCTATTTTTTCAACATCAAGCATTGACTACTTACCCGTAAGTAACGCTTTAGGCGAAACTGCCTTTATGTCGCGACGCAGCGGTATTTGTGAAGTCTATTTACACAGTGAAAATAACGTCACGCGCTTATCGCAACATAAAGGCTATGAGTATGTGCAATTTTTAGAATGGCGACCTGATCTATCCATGCTAGTTTCAAACCGTGATATGGATATTGCTCTGTACGATCGCCAAGGTATGGTACAACAATTTACCAGCGCACTTGATCAGTCAATTAAAAATTTAGGATGGTATAACGCGGACACACTCTATGCATTTGATGGTAAAACGGTGCATTTATATAATCTGCAAGGTCGCTTACTTTCATCTATTAGTCTTGACGCACAACTTGCTTACTATAATGTTTATAATTCAAGCTGGCTCATCCTTAAAAATAATCAGTTGTTCAATTTAACTGAGCTGACTAATAACATGTTCTTTGGTAATAAATTGACTGATAAACAGCTCGCAAACAGCGTTACTTTAACCAATAAACAAGTTAATCAATTTCATAATATACGCATAAAGAACAATAACTTGTATTGGCAATCATCATGGTCAAAGCGCGATCATATTTGGCAATTGAATTTAGCCACTCAACAGATAACTAAAGTGGCCAAAGGCAATTTGATTTGGCATTTTGATATAAACGCCAATGAGGAGCTCACTATTGCTAAAATGGAAGCGCTAGAGGGCGATATTAAACGCTTAACCACCGTTAATTAACTGATCTTGCAGTTAAAAGGACTTAGCGATACACCTGAAATAACTGCTTTACATTTACTTTAGCCTGTAACTTAGCGGCAATTAAATACAACCCAGCTAATTTTCGGTGTATAAAGAGCGCATCAACCGGCGGGGTATGCCACTGCTGTGCATCTGTACTCATTGCCATACCTGCATTTTTCAAACGCATTGCAAGATCACTACTGCCAAAATCATATGCCTGCTCACTTCGTAGTGGCTCACACGCTAACATAAACAAATCAAGTACGTTGTTTTTATAGCTATCAACAATGTCATCTTGAAAATAACCAATAGCCACTGCTGCACTAAAAGCACTCTGGCGATCATTATTACTGGCAGCACTTAAAAGCGCACGATACCCATCGCTGAGCTTATCAGGTACTTCTCGAGTTGCCCCAAAATCAAGTAGCACGATGCGCTCTGAGGCTATTTGATACTGAAAATTAGCGAAGTTAGGATCTGTTTGCATCAGTTTAAAATCAAACAACTCATGGAAAAATAGCGAAATAAAATCACTCGCAATATGGTCGCGTTGAGCTTGAGTCAAACTGTCTAACTCCTCAATCGGCTGTGCCTCAACATACTCCATTGCTAAAATTTGTTTTGTACTGTACTGCTCATATAAAGCAGGCACAATATAGCGTGGTTCGTTCGCTAATAACGAGCCAAAACGTTGCAAATAACTGCCTTCTAGCTGGTAATCCGCCTCAGCGAGTAGCTGCTTTTTGGCTTCTGCCACTAAGGGTTTAATATCAAGGTCTTTAGGCAGTAAACGCGATAGAGTAAGCAAGGTCATCACATTATCAACGTCACTTTGTACGCTTTGTGCAATTCCTGGGTATTGAATTTTTACAGCCAGCTTATTTCCTTGCTCAGTAACCGCATGATGAACTTGACCAATTGACGCTGCTGCAAACGGCCGTAATTCAATATGAGAAAGGGTATCAATCCAATTATCGCCCCACTGCGTTTTTAAAACGCCAATCAGCTGCTTATGCGGCATAGGGTTAGCATCGGCTCTGAGCATCGCCAATAATTTCGCTAATTCTGGGCTCAGTAAATCACCGGCATCCATTGATAATAGCTGCCCCAACTTCATTGCAGCACCACGTAAATGTGCCAGCTGTTTAGCTAAATGCTCAATGTTCTTAGGTTGAAGCAACAAGTTTTTATTATTCCATGACTCGCCTTTGAGCGCGCCCTTTGCACCGGACACCAGCATATTACCAGCCACTTTTCCTGCCATTGAACCTAGTTTTGCAAACCGTGAAAATCGTGATGTGGGAATTGCACGCTCTTTAGTCATTATAAGTCCTAAAATTTTGAAGTCCTACGTTATTAATACACAAGCTTATCCTGTCGAAACACATTTAAAATTCCGAAAAATTAAAGCTCAGTGACTTAAGATCACGTTGATGTAGAAGGTAAAACATCTTTGTTTTTACTGGATAAATAAAATACCCACACAAAAAATATCATAAAAATTAAATCATTAAGCCCATAGATACTATAAAAAACACCAGCTAGAATATCCTCTGAGTAAACGGCCTTTACGCTGTTTTCACTATGCCACAGAATCCAAATAACAACATAAATCAGCTTTTCGACAGCAAAAACAGCCGAAATCCACTTCGCGCTTGAATTACTCAAACCAATGCAAAGATACGCAAGCCCCCACATTACAATCATGAGAAGCCCAAAATTAGACATCACTACGGGATCCGCACTATTAATTGCCGTATTTGTAAAACCACGTGAAAATACCACAACACTGAAATTCATCAGTGCTGCTAATATAAATCCCCTTTTAATTAATGTATTTTCCATATTTTCCTCTTTCGTTTAATAGCCAGTGAGTTCGGCATAGCCTTTGCCATTAAAGCCGCCAGTCGCTTTAACTCGTCCTTCCCAATATTCTATTGATAATTGATTTCGAGAGTCCTTTGTAATGCTTTCAATAATGATGGCTTCGCTATTAGCTAATTGGACTTGCCATTTACTTGGGTAATCTCGATTACCCAAACTCACAGTATTAACCACTGTCAATGTAATATCTTGTTGAGGAATTTGAGTTACCTTGCCATTGGCCGAAATTTTACTCCCACTGCAATAATCATAACCTTGATCATCACCACGAATGCAAAACAGCATTAAGCCTTTTTTGTCACCTGATTGACTGTCAACAAGGCTAAACCAATCCCAGCCGCGCTGTTGTTTATCTAGTAAACTGGCAGACCATTCTCTGTCATACCATGCATTTCCCGTGACGTTGTAATGATTGCCCGCAAAAGTTAGCTTGCCAGTTACATTCAAAAATGGGTAACTATAATAATACGATGCATGACCACCTTGCGTTTTTTGGCTGTAACCATTATCACCATGCAAAGTAAGTGGGCTTTGCGCTAATGTCAGTTCAACAGCATAACCCTCTTGCTCAGCTGATAAAGTTAAAGGCAAAAATGTGTTCTCATTACTTTTTAACTGCCAGTTATCAATTGAAGCATTAAACGGCGAGCTTGTTACACTCGCCTGACCTACTCGAGCAAAACGTTCAAAAGCAACATGCTCTTGCTTGTTCTGCATAGCAAAATGAGCAAAGTAAAGGTTATTATCCCACCACTGTGAATTAGCCTTGCTTGGCATTAACGTACGAAATAATGTCCATTGCACACCAAATGTTTCATTGTTTGCTGTTTTTAAATTAGCAGTGAGATACCACCACTCAATGCCCTGCTTGTTATGAATACCGTGGTCCTGAGGAAAACTAAGGATTTCACTTGGTTTAACAGGTTCCCCTATCGACACTTGTAATGCAGAGCCCATCTCTGTTTTCTTACTTTTTTGCTGTTCAGCTGGTTGGCATGCACATAAAATACATAAAACAAATACACTCAATAGTCTATTTTTTAGCATGCCTTAGTGCTCCTGCGATTCTTGTTTTATTATTCGTCGAATAGGTAAGTAAGCACATACAACTGATACGCCTACAAGCGTTAAACAGGTCAATAATAAATGCATAAAATCAACGCTAAAATGAATCGTCCACCCAAAGGCTATCGGCATGACAAATGCCAGTAAAGCATACCCAAGAGCAAACCCTAAGGGGATCGCAAATAGAGTTGTAACAAGCACGACCCCACTAGTTTGCAGAAGTTTCATACCAAGTAACTGGTATTTTGTAACGCCCAAATGCCGTAAAATAGTAAGCTGTTTTAACTGATTAGTGCTTAAACTTAATAAGCTGGTACATAAGCTCAATAATGCAATCGCTAAAATAAAACTATTGAGTGCCTTAGTGACAACAAACGTGTCTTCAAATAATGTTTTGGCATAGCGCTTAAACTGCTTGTTGTCTAAAATCTGTGTACTATCTTGGTTAAAATCTTCAATTAAACGTTCACTAAACGCCGCAACGGTGGTGCCGACTTTTAACCGAATTGAATAGCCAAAATAGTCACTGTTTAACGCCGTACTCTTGTGTCTTTTCTCTTGCGTTAACAAAGAAATAGCAGGATTACCATAATCATAGAAAAAGCCCGTTATACGACAGGTGAAACGTGTAGCGTTTTGCTTAAATACAACCTTATTACCCAACGAAAAACCAAACTTAATTTTACTTTGCTCATTGGCTAAACAGCCCTCATTACTAAAGTCATCCTCAGTTACGAGCTTTGCTGAGGTAAGTGAAATATGCTGATAGTGCTGAGAACCTTCACCAAAACTTGCCAACTTAGCAGGAATTTGATCAACGTTGCCCTCACTTTGCATGTAAATACTCAGCAATTTAACGCCTGACTCGCTACTCAACGTGTCCCTTAATGTGCTATCAAGTGATGTTGAACGTAAATAAATGTCTGCGCTGAGTTGTTTTTCAAGATGGGCGTTTAAAGTATTACTAAAGCTTTTTACCATAATTTGCATGCCAATAGCGCTACCGAGTGCGACTAAAATAGCAACAACTGCAATATGTAAATCTTTTAAGTAATAGCGAGTATCACAATGTAGCCACTGATCTAATGGGTTGCGTATATGAATTGGTAAACATGCAAGAGCAGATAATACTTTGGGAACCATTAATATAAACAAAACAAGAATAGTAAAACACACGAGTAAGGCTTGTAGTTCAGTGCTCGCGTAATTTAATAACCAAATCAACACCACGCACGTACACACTAATAAAGTATAAAAAAGCTGCTCGCCTTTCACTGTTATCTGTTTTGCTTGCGCTAATAATATAACAACCAAGCCTATGATATTTAGTGAAAAACCCAAAAGCACATTAAACCACTGCCAATTAATCACTAGTGCTTTATCCAGCTGATACAAGCCAACTAAGGTGCTGTTAATATCAAGCACAAGTGCATTGGCTATAACATATCCACCCGCGGTACCAAGTAAAGCTGTACATAAACTCAAAGCCATTAGCTCGATCAGTAAGCTAATTTGAATACCTCGCGTGCTACAGCCTAATAAATGTAACTGCTGGAGTAATTTTCTTCGTGCAGATAACGTCAACTTTATCGCGTTAAAACTTAAAAAAGCCGCCACAATATAGCCAAGCATTGCCAGGGCCGTTAAATTAAAAAAGAATGCCTGCGATAAAATATCAAACTCTTGTTGTTGCACATCTATAAGCTCAGCGCGCCCTGCAATTAACAACTGTATTTGCGCTTGTTGCTGCTGCGTTAAATTCGATAATTCAATAAAACTAAGCTGCCCTTTGGCATCTAATAAATAATCGGCGTTCGCAAGATCTGTAATTGCCCATAAACCAATATCATCGGCAAAATATATATTTGGTTGGTGGCGCTCATTTTGGAATATAAAAGGGAGACGTTCACCTGTTGTGGTCGTGAGACGATCTTTAAATTGGGAATCAACAAGTAGCGATGATAATGCAAAAGGCCCACCAGCCTGCCCGCTGCTAATCTCTGTTTGTTGATATGGTTTGCTGTTTAACCACAATAACGTATCAACACCTTGAATCCCTAATGTGCCTTCACTTGTTGCTATCCTACCTCGTAGTACTGGCTGTGCGGTTGTAATCCCTTTTTGACGAAGCTTAAGCCATATATCCCCGTTAATATATACCTTGCCTGCCAGTGGCTTAATTAGATGTGAAACAGGATTATTAATAAGTGCAGAGGAATTATCATAGCGGTTTTTTGCTTCTTGGTTTAGCCCTGCGATTGCGGTTAATAGTGCACTCCCTAAACTAAAGCCTATAAAAAACAAGGCTATTAACCATGGGTGACGACGATAAAACGCAATATGGGTGGCTAAAATAAGTTTTATTTCGTTATACAAAGCAACCATCTCTTAGTACTTTTACTTCATCAAAGTAGCTCGTTAATTCTTCAGAGTGAGTTACCATAACTAAGTTGATTTTTCTCCTGCGGCATAACTGGGTGAGTAACTTAACAACTTGATGTGAGCGTGTTTGATCTAAGTTGCCAGTGGGTTCATCGGCTAAAATTATTTGCGGTTTGTTAAGCAGCGCTCTTGCAATGCCGACTCGTTGTTGCTCTCCACCAGATAGCTGGTGCACTAAAGAGTCAAGTTTACCATCTAAACCTAACTCATTAACTAAAGTATCAAACCCTTCAACATCTTGATGTGGAAAATTAAGTTTATGCTGAAATAAAATATTTTGCTTCACATTTAAGCACTCAAGAAGTTGATAATGCTGAAATATTAATCCGATTTTTCGCCTATACAAGGTCAGCTCGTGTTCGTTCATCGATGATAGAAGATGCCCATTAACACTAACGACCCCGCTGTGCGCCTTAATTAAACCCGCTAAGATATGTAATAAGGTTGTTTTACCCGAGCCACTATCCCCAAGTAAAGCCAGCTGTTGCGAATTATCAATCGATAAATTAAGGTTATTTATAATACGCTGCTTGTTACTACCATCAGTGCGACTAAAGCACAGATCTTTAATTTCAATCACGATAACTCCTTGTTTATAAATAGCACATTAACGTAATGAGGCTCATAAAACCACCAAAAACCTCAACCTTAATAATCCCTCTTTTTAAACGTTAACCTCAATACGTTATACCAAAAGGTTTAACTCAAGTCCGCTTTGCCTTTTGAAAAGGGCTTTATTAGCAAGTAATCAACACCTGTTCAGACCAGTTAACTAAGTTAATGAAACCATTCATGTTACGTAAATATAATAGGCATTTCACTGTGAAAACAACCTAGTTAAAACGGCGTATTTTTAAATAAATAACTAGCAATAGTGGAGGGTTTACTGCTATAAATACCATACTTTAATTGCATCAATATACACATATACAATCATAAAGGACTTGGTTTGACGCAGTATTTACTTATACCTAATTAAAATTAGGCAACTTGTTGGACAATACATGATTCTTAATAACCGTTCTAAAAGTGCATATAGCTTACACACACCATTTACTTTTAATCTATTAAGCAAATTTGTATTACTACTGGTATGCTGCATGAGCCTTCCAAGTAAAGCGACAACGTTAATGTCTGGCGAGTTGTCTCGGCATTTAAAAGCAACTAACTATGGCGCTAAAGCGGATAACCGCTGGGCAATGCCCGATGCAAAAGAACAAGAAATATTTTATGCTGTTTTCAAGTCATTTTTTGCACAAAATTATCCACTTGCAAGTGAGTTAGCAAAAGACATCGGCTATCGGGTTATAGAGTTTAAAGATACGAAAACCGATAAAAAATATTACTTACTACAAGAAATAGCACAGCTACCTAGCCCTGACTTCAAAGGCGGCGGTACTTTTGTGTACAATCCAAATGGGCTCAATGCCACCTTGCAGGCACCTCATCCTAAAAGAGATACATTTACTGGCACTCAATCAATCGATGCATTTTTATACACTCAAGCAAAGTTATTAATGCTTGCTGGCACCCGAAGAGACAGCAGCCACACATTAAGTACTTGTACAAATGGTAAATACCAAGCAAGCGATGTGGCGCATCAAACAGATTCTTTCTTTAATATTGCGCACAAGTACATATCTGATTACGATGACAGTTCAGTATTTATTCAATATCACGGCTTTGGTAAAACCACGCTAGCCAAGTTGCAAAATCAATGTAATACCGATAATCCACTGATGCTTAATTTGAGCGAAAGTGTCAGATACGCGACCGCTGAGAATGAACATAGCCTGCTACATGAGCTAAAAAGAAACGTTGAAAAAGAGGGTAAAATCAAAGCCTGTGTTTACGGTAATGATACAAAAAGCTTAGGTGGTACGTGGAATGTACAGGCACGTTATACTAACGGTTCAAGTAATACATGCTCTTCAAGCTCTGTCGCATCTTCAAAGCGTTTTATTCACCTTGAACAAAGTTACTCTGTCAGAAAGTACCACAGGAATGAAATGCAAATTCATTTAAAAGCAGCGCTTGAGGCCTATTTAAAATAACAGTAAATTAAGCTAATTAAACGCTCATTGTTTAAATTAAAACAATGAGCAATCACAGGCTGAACTAGGCAAATCACACCCTTTTTTTGATATGCAGCTCGATGTACCGCGAAGTATTTCATTTACTGTCCTATAAAAATAATAGCGATTAAAAGCCTGCTAAACGTCCCTCAAAATACAACCTAACACAATAGCCCACACAACTCACTGACATCAATGACGACCACTTAACCCTACTCAAATACTCCCAAGGTGAGTACTTGTTGAGGTATATATATTAATCACTGACTATTTTAGTTATCGTTTCAACATTAACTTGTTGATTTAAGTCACCTCTAATAACTACTGTTGCAGATATTTTATCTTGAATGGCTTGCCTGTTTGGATCCCAAAAAATTTGTAAAAAGCCTAAAAGCCCAGTTGCAAAACCAGCTCCATATCCGCCATAACGGCCAAATGAATCCCATAAACTTAGGTAGTCTCCATTAAGTGCCACAACTCGAATATTACACAGCTTTTTACCGGGGGTTTGCCCTCTCCATAACAAGGAAAATAACGTAAAATAAACAGCCGCCCACCCAAAACCTAATCCTAAATCTTCAATTATTCCTTTACCCCATTGCAAAATACTTGTTGATGACTGAGTTTTTTGCGAAGTCAGTACAGGCGGTGTTTTAATTTCTTTATCGAGCTCTTTAGCAGGTCTTTCAACCATAGCCCATAATACAACTCGCGTAATAACAGTGTACTCTTGCTCTGCGATTTCTTGTAATTTAGGAACATCTGCTATTAATTGCTCAAGTGCGCTTTGTTGACACAAAAAATCACAATTTTTTTCATTTTCGGTCTGCTCTAAATAATTCAAAACTTGTTGTTTTTCACCTGACTTTAAAACTATGTCTTGATCTTTATTCACCTTATTAACAACTCTATCTCCTTCAACGTAGTCAATCCCCTCCGAGAGCAATACCAATGAACAAGTAAACAATGCGCTTGCTGCGAGTATCTTTAATACTCTGCGCCAAAATGAAGACATATTCGGTAGATATTTTCCTGCAGTTCCTTTATAAAAAGCCATTGCAGCAACAAATGCAATTAATGCAGCGCTGAGTTTAGCCGCTAAGAATATAAGCGCCACATCAATAATTATTGCCACAGCTCTACGCGTAGGGCTTGCCAAAGGTAAACCCAGCAATGCCTGATCAATTTTAAACGCAAACGGTGTTACGATCTCCCTCGTTTCGGTACTTGATAATTCTAATTCAACTATTTCTTTTGCTTTCATAAGCTGTCGCCTTTTATTATTTTTATTACAGCTAAAGCGCCGCACATTAATGTACTTCACATTTATAATAATTTTACCACGTTCAATTAGTAAAAAGAGACTTGTTTATTTACATCTCGAAGTGCAATCTAACAACATCCTTTAATTTAACTGCGTTGAGCTTAAAAACAAAAAACTCAATTTATTACACGCAGCTTAAAAAGTGATCGTCCTTAAACTTATCAGCCTAAGGACAATATCCCGCTAAATACTTTTCATCGCATTCTCATATATTTTTAGCACAACACTCCTTGGGAGTATTCGGTTGAGGAATACATAGAATTTATTTTCAAATAATGGAATTTCCCTGATTTTACCTTTAAATAATGCCTTTAACCCCAGCTTCGCTACTTTATTTGCGCTAATTCGATACTTAGCGCTAAATGCGCCTTTATTATTTTTTGAAGTATCTGCGCCATCAAAAACAAAAAAGTTAGTATCAGTCCTCCCTGGAGATAAACACGTAACAGTGACATTATCAGCACGTACTTCCAGCGCTATTGCTTCACTAAAACTGGCTACATACGCTTTTGTTGCACAATACGCTGCCATATAAGCCTGTGGCTGATAAGCTCCCGTGGACGCAACATTGAGTATATGTCCACGGCCATGTTGCGTCATATGTTCGGCAAAATAGTGTGTAAGGGTTGTTAACGCAGATATATTTACAGCTATCATGGCGTTAATATCACTCACTTTAAGCGCTAAGTGTTTACCATATAAGCCAAAGCCTGCATTATTAATCGCTATATCAATGACAAGTTTTTGTTTTTCTAGCTCCTCAAGCATTGCTTTTACATCATTGTCATTAGCAAGATCAGCAACAAGTGTTAAGCGTACACTCGGTAAGATGCGCGCTATTGACGTTAATTTATCTGCACTTCTGCCATGTAAAATAAGACTATATCCCAGAGCTGATAGTTCTTTAGCGAAAGCCAAACCGATTCCTGAGGTGGCACCACTTACAAAAGCTATTTTCATATTCATTCACCTTTTTTGATTAAGGTGAAATTCTAAAGTCTCCTCTATAGGGGAGAGTCAACGGCTTTTTAAGAGTCCTCTAATAAACATTGGTTATAACGGGCTACGCGAGCTTCCAAGTCAGTCAAACCAACCAGTTTTAACTCAATTTCTTGGATATGCTTAATATGGATCTCTCGTTTTTTATCGATTTCATTTCGTAAAAGATCAATAGGAATAAGCCCATGCTGTGCTTTTTCTGTGGCGAGCGCCGTTAACTCTTTTAAAGTAAAGCCGTAGGTTTTAGCCAACTTAATCATCGTTAATATTTCAATGTAGCTATCATCATAAACACGGTATTTACCGCTTCTTTGTGGGCGTTTTATGAGTGCTATTTCTTCATAAAAACGAATTGTTTTAACGCTAACACCTGATTTTTCTGATAATTTCCCTATAAACATATTATGTTCTCAATTTTACGTGTGGTGGTATTGTATTTTTCTTTCTATATAAACCAATGCGTTAAGACCTAATCACCTTTCAGTATTAACATTTTTCAATCTACAGGCGGTTTAATCGCTCCTAGATTGAACGAACTTCAATCCACAAAGGTCAACACGCCCTAGGCAATTAATTTAGCTTTGCTTGCTATAGCGGTCACAACAGCATCTTCAATAGAGTGCAATTTAAATGGTTTTGAGATAAACATATCCATACCTGCTTCTTTACAAGCGACTTTATCTGTTGACGACGTATTTGCTGTCAAAGCCACAATTAAGGTACTTTCGTGGTTACAAATATTGTCAGCGCGCAAAATTTTAGTGGCTTCTAAACCATCAAGCTGTGGCATCACACAATCCATAAAAATAAGATCATATTTCCTTTGCTTGCATTTTAAAATTGCATCTTCCCCGTCCACCGCAAAATCAGCCTTAATAGCTAATTTTTCCAAAGATGCATCGAGTACAAACCTGTTTATTTGGTTATCATCAACAACCAAGACGGATAGATTGGTAGCGTCTATATCAACATTCAAACGTTGATTAATCTCAATTTGGGCTTCTCCGACAGCAAGTGGAATATCAATAATAAACGTAGTGCCACTATTAAATTCGCTATTTACACTGATAGTCCCATTCATGTAATCAATGAGTTCTTTAACAATAGCTAATCCTAATCCCGTACCGCCTTTACTTCTTTTTGCATCAACTTCTTGAGTAAAAGGTGAAAATAACGAATCCAGAAAAGGTTTTGTCATCCCTCTACCAGTATCACTTATCTCTATATGCAATGCATACTTGTCATCTAGGTCGCTAACATCAGCACTAAATTTCACTTCGCCTTTTTCAGTAAATTTTAAAGAATTACTTAATAAGTTTGAAACAATTTGGCTTAGTCTCGCATTGTCACAATAAGCCCAGCAATCATCAGGAATTGTTATGCATGTTTGAAAATTGACTTTATTATCTTTAAATAAAGGAATGTACAACGACCCAAGATCTACAAATATCGTTTTTAATAAAAAATGGTTTGGTTCAAGCTTCAGCTCTCCATGATTTATTTTTGAAAAATCAAGAACCTCATTAATTATACTGAGTAATATATCGGCGCTTCTCAGTGCTACTTTGAGCTTTTCAACTCTTTTCTCTTCACGATGCTCATCTAAAAGCGTTGTAAGCATGCCTGTAATGCCATTAAGTGGCGTTCTCAATTCATGGCTTATTTTTGCAAGTAGCATACTTCTGTCTTCTAACATTCGCTCAGCTTCGGCTTTTTTATTCTTTAGCTCTTCGCGAAGCATGACTGATTCGGTAATATCTTGTAAGGTGCCGAACAACCTTATACAACAACCATTTGTAAATTCAGCCTCTCCAAATGTTGAAACCCATATCTCCTTATTATTTGCTGTAGTTAGTTCGAGCTCTAGATGCCATTTATCACCATTTTCAATTGCGGACTCCACAGCTTGGCTAATGCTTTCACGGCTGTTACCCACTTTAAAAAACGCTATCGCAGAGTCTAACTCTGGTACATATAAATCAGGCACCTCATGAATACGGCGAGTTTGTTCACTCCAGATAATTTTGTCTTTAACTAAATCAACTTCCCAAGAACCAATATTTGCCACATTCTCTAGTTTCAACAGTGTGTTATTGTTTTTTAATAACTGTTCATTGGCTATCTTTCGTGCAAATTCGCAGCCAAGCCACTGCGCAAATAACTCAACATAGTCATGCGCTTCTTGAGTAAAAGGCATTGAAGCATTAGGAGAAGAAAAGTTGACAGTACCAAATACTTTAGCGCCAACTTTAATTGGCGCACCAATATACGATTCAAGTTGAAAGTTTAAATAACAGGGATGATTTGCAATGCTGCTTGTTGAAGCTTTGTGGAAGGTAAGCGCCGCATCAGCTGTTAATGTATGTACGCAATAAGTGCCATCTAGATCAAAAACAGTCTCAGGTGTTAAAGAATCATCGGGTGTGATCACATACAGCACTTTATACGTGCTATTCTCAATTTCACTAATAATCGCAATATCTAAGTTAAAAACATCTAACCCAAATATAAGTAACTTATGTATTTTTTCATCAAAGTTTTTACTCTGATCAGATACGATATCATGGAAACGTCTAAGAAAATTCAATCGAAAATTCCTTATTTTTAATTTTCTTCAAGGTTACTCACACACCAATATGTATTGACTATTAAAACGTAAAGTTATTTATTCCTTTAGGGCGTGTTGACCTTTGTGGATTGAAATTTGTTCAATCTAGGGGCGATTTAATCGCGGCGCGAGGTTTGTAACCTAGCGGGCTAAGTAAAAACCGAGCAACAAAGAGTCAATCGCCCCTAGGAAGAACCCTTTGGGCAGCGCATGTTTGACATTTATACTGCGTTATCGCCTATTTATGGGGAACAACCACACTGCATAGGCGCTGCCTTGCCTAAATACCAAACATACTGCTGCAAAATCAATCACGAAAGGTCAACACGCCCTAATAGCGCCAAATAAAGAATTATTAAATTTTAATGCTCTCTAAGTCTACATCAAATCTAGTTATTTTTTAATAATAGCGCAACATACATTAAGTTTTACCTTTTTAAAGTTCATTTTGCCTAAAAAGCATTCTATTCATAGCTTTATATTGATAAGTGGATCGTCGTCCAAGTGGAAGCATAGTGTTATAGCTGCCTGATTGTATTGAATCATACTAAAATAAGCCAAATAAAAACGTTGTGATCCGTGCGTTAAAACTCTCACATATCACGACACTAAGCGACGATTAAACCGTAAATTGATACATAAGTTTCTTCAATTCTTCAGCATCTTGAGACAAGCTGTTACTTGACGCATTAGCGTTATCAACTAACCCGCTGTTCATTTGTATTATGCTATCCATTTGTTTTACTGCACTGTTAATTTGAGCAATCCCACTTGATTGCTCACTACTTGCTGTCGCAATATCATGCATCAAAGTAGCTAAATCTTTAATACTGGCAACAATACTGACTAATGTTTTTCCTGATTGTGACGCTAACTCCATGCCATGTCTTACTTTATCTGAACTATCATTTAAAAGAATTGCTATATTTTTGGATGCGTCCGCACTTCGCTGTGCTAAATGCCTTACCTCAGCAGCTACAACAGCAAAGCCGCGCCCTTTCTCTCCTGCACGTGCAGCTTCAACAGCGGCGTTAAGTGCTAATAAATTTGTTTGAAAAGCAATTTCGTTGATCACCTCGATAATATTTGATATCTCAGCAGAGCTTTTACTTATTTCTTGCATCGCATCGACAGTACTGGTGACAAGTTTTCCGCCTTGTTGGGCTTGACTATCAGTTAAAACGGCGAGCTCATTTGCTTTATGTGCATTTTGAGTATTAATTTGTACTGTTTCTGTGATCTCACTCATAGAAGAGGTTGTTTCTTCGATAGAAGCAGCTTGAGATTCTGTACGAATATTTAAATCACTCATACCTGAACGAATATTATGCGAAGAGTTTGTAATTGTATCTGCGGTTGCCGTTATTAAAGAGACCATTTGAGATAAGTTACTTACACTGATATTTACTGATTGCTTAAGCAGCTCAAATTGTCCCTCATAATTACCTTGCACTTGCTTTGTTAAATTACCTTCAGAAACAGCGTGCATAACCGCTATACATTCGTTTAATGGGGCTGATATTGCATCAAGTGTTCTATTAATACCTTTGACAATAACGAGAAACTCTCCTGAGTGCTTACTTTCTTCAGCTCTACAGTCTATATCACCTAAACTTGCAGCATTTGCTAATTGTGTACTGTCTTGCACCATATTGTGTATTGCTTCAATACTCGTTGCAAGGCTGTGTTTTATTTGTAAAAAATCCCCTCGATAATTAGTACTTAAATCAGTGGGTAGTACTCCAATTGAAATACTATCAAGGTACTTTGTTGTTAACTGTACAGGTTCAATAATTGAATCCAGTGTTGAGTTAAAACCATGTATTATTTTTTTAAAATCACCTTGGTGGTGCGTTTCTTCGGCGCGCTTTGAAAGCTGCCCGTGTGATGCAGCCGCCACCAGCATATTTGTATCGTCTATTAACTGTATGATTGCTTTGGTTGATGTCTCAAGACTCTGTTTTATTTCTAAAAATTCGCCATTATATTGTCCGGTTATTACGGTTGGTATATCCCCTTTTGCTATCTGATTTAGATAATCACGGGTTTGATGAATGGGGCTAACAATTGCATCTAACATCTGATTAATACCATCAGCAAGCGTCAACATAAACCCCGTGTAACCAACTGTACTTAAGCGAGATCCAAGCTTTCCTGCTACCGCAGCTTTAATGATACTGTCTATGTGTGACTCAGCTTGTCGTTGCTGAGTTAAATCTGTTAATTCATAAACTATGCCTGATGTTTTACCACTTTCATCAATCACAGGGTTAGCGATAATATTAAATACAATATGAGCAAATGTAACCTCGCAGCACACTTGCTCAGAGTGCGCTTGTTGTAATGTGGAAAGTTGCGTTTGGTTAATAAATAACTTATCAATCGTTGCCACTTCTAATACGTCTTTATATCCTATGATGTCTTCGTAGGTTGTAAATAACGCGTGGCATTGTTGGTTAGCATATATTATTTGACCACTTTTAGTTGCTAGCATGACAGGTGACGTGGCGTTATCCAATGCTTGCTTTATACGACCATTTTCTTGAGCCTGCTCTCGTTGTTGTTCAACTTTTAGCTTTAAATCACATTGCATGTCATCAAGATTTGACTGCATCGTATTTAAATTAATAAGTAATTTACCTATTTCGTCATGACTACTAACCAAAATAGTATTTGAAAAATTGCCTTTTGCAATTTGTTCAGCAATATGTGAAGCACTTAAAATTGGACTAATAATCAATTTTTGCACGTAAATAGTCATAATAACGATAATAAAAAATGCCAAAACGATTAAAGCGATTGTACTTTGCGTAATAAATTTTTCTTTTTTAATAATGAGCTGTTCAGTTTTTTCACTCACTAACTCATCAATACTATTGTTTAGCTCCTCTAGCAGCATAGCCGATGCCCTATCAATCCCTTTTACTGCTCTATCACCTGCTTGCGTATTAAAATCGGCTTGTTGAAATTGCTCAAGCCCTATCATATATTGCTTACCTAGTTTGGCATGCTCGCTTTTAAACGTTTGTAACTGTTTAATCATCGCTGCAGGTAAGTGAGATGTGTTTATCAAACTATCGGTTAAACGTACGATGTCTTTTTCTCGCGCTTTAAATCGCGTCAGGTATTTGTCATATTGAGGTTCATCAAAGCCACGAATGAGGATATTTTTCCACTCTTGAACTTGCGATTTAAACTCGATCAATACTTGGCTAACTTGCTGGCGTGACTGTAACTCTTGATTTATTAAATCATCTAAATCCTTAGCCACCCCCTTTACAACTGACAATGCAAATAGAGCACCAAACACAATTGCAATAAATGCCCCAATGACAGTCAACATAAGCTTTGATTTAATACTGTTCATAATAACGTATTCCATGTTTATTACTTTTTCATTACACAGTTAAAATGTAGTAAGAAAATAAGCTTTAACAACTATTTATTTAATTCTGATACTGATACTAATACTGAAGATACTAATTTTATAGATACCTCACCGCGAGTAGTGACGCAGTAAAGAGATAGTTGGTATACTTTGCTCAATTGATGTTAAGGACAAGTACCTAAATGACCACAAAAACAAAAAAAAATAATTTTTTTAGCAATATCATTTTTAATATTATTTTACCTGCGATTATTTTAAGTCGCTTTAGCACTGCTGACACGCTCGGTCCAGTGTGGGCTGTCGTGGTCGCACTGGCATTTCCAATACTATTTGGTTTATGGGAGCTTAAGCAATCTGGAAAAGTTAACTTTTTCTCAGTATTGGGCATCATTAGCGTATTACTAACGGGCGGCATCAGCTTATTGAAGTTAGATCCATCTTATATTGCGATTAAAGAAGCAATGGTGCCGGCTATTATTGGCGTGATTGTACTGATCAGCCAATACACTCCTTACCCTTTAATACGTAAACTTTTGATCAACCCAGATATTCTTGATACAGAAAAATTGGCAAGTGTATTAGAGCAACATAATAATACGGCTGTGTTCAATGCTAAAATGCGCTTGGCTGGATTCATTGTAGCGTGTGCGTTCTTTTTATCTGCAACGTTAAACTACTTTTTAGCAAAAGCGATTGTAGTGAGCCCCGCTGGCACTACCGCTTACGCAGAAGAACTAGGCCGTATGACATGGTTGAGCTACCCCGTCATTGTACTGCCAACTATGGTTATGCTTATTGGCGCGATTATTTTTACATTTATGCAAATTGGTAAATTAACAAAACAATCAATTGATGAATTTATCTTGCCCTAATACATTATGACCCACTGATATTAAATGGTGGGTTTATTTGATGTTCCTTTTTCTTCATACTATTTCATTTTATTGCCTATACTCTGTGTGACATTAGTTTTTTAGCTAACTTAACTACAGGGTATAAGGGAATAGTATGGCCTCAACACGCTCCTCATTTAATCTATTAACCTCGTTACGTGCCAAATTGATCGGTGCTTTTTCTGCAGTGATGATCATTCTTGCCATTATCGGTTTAACCTCCTTTTTCGCATTAAAGTCCGCCTCTGATGGTTTTAAAGATTATCGCGAACTAGCACGAGATAGTAATCTTGCCGGAATTTTACAATCAAATATGCTTATGGTGCGTATGAACGTAAAAGATTTTTTGCTCACCGGCAGTAACAAAGATATTGAACAATACACACAATATTTTAATGATGTTGATGCCCTACTCAAAAAGGCCAAAACCGAAATTAATAACCCCCAAAGAGCTGAAATGGTTTCAGAGTTGAGCTTAGAAATAAATACCTACAACGCAACTTTTGACGTAATTAAACAATACAGAGTTGAACGAAACATATTGGTTAATGAACAACTCAATACCCTCGGCCCACAAATGGAGAAAGATCTCACCGATTTAATGTTAAGCGCTTCAAATAGTAACAATATTCAAGTCGCACATTTGGCTGGGCTGGCAATGCGCAACTTGTTACTTGGTAGACTTTACGTTATTAAATTTCTAGAGAGCAATGAAGAAAGCGCTGCGCAACGTGTACGCCAAGAATTTTCAGCATTCGATACTCAAATTGCACAACTTCAAACGGCCTCTGCTGCTGGCAATAGCCAATCCTTGATCAATAAAGTAAATGATAATCGAAATAGCTATTTAGATGCTTTTGAGCAAACCGTTAATATTATTAATGATAGAAACGATAAAGTAACCAATACCCTTGATGTGATAGGGCCTAAATTTGCAAGCTTGGTTGATGATCTAAAGCTCTCAGTTAAGCGTGACCAAGATCAACTTGGCCCACAGTTAAAAACTAAAAACGAAAATGCAATCAATCAAATTGTAATCTTCTTTAGTGCCGCTTTAGCGCTCAGTGCTGTTATTGTGTTTTTCTTAACGAAAGTCGTTATGAAGCAACTTGGCAAAGATCCTACTGAGCTTGAGCACATTGCACTGGCTATTGCTAAAGGTGATCTAGACCAAGAATACGACGAACACAAACCCGAGGGAGTGTTCAAATCAATGTTATCAATGCGAGATAACTTAAAGATCGGTCGTGACAAAGAAATGCAAGAACGTCGTATTGCACAGGTTAATGCGCGCATTAAAAATGCGCTCGATAACGCCAGTTCAAGCGTGATGATTACTGATAAAGATCATAATGTCATTTACATGAATGATGCCATAAATACGATGTTTAGTAATATCGAGAAAGACATCCGCACAGAGTCACCTGGCTTTAATGCAAAGCAAATCATCAATACTCCACTGGCGACCCAGTTTGATTATTTTAAAACTATACAAAACGATATCAATCACTTAACCAATGTTTTTAATGGCCAATTTGTTATCGGTGGCCGTACTTTTATTTTGGTTGCAAGCCCTGTGATCGTTGATAACCAGCGTGTTGGGACCGTTTTTGAATGGGAAGATAAAACAGATTGGCTCACACAAGAACAAGAAAAAACACGTATAGCATCTGAAAATGCCCGTGTAAAATATGCCTTAGATGGCTCATCCGGCCGAGTAATGATCACCGACAAATCATACAATGTGATTTATCTAAATGACGCTATAAAAACCATGTTTGCAGAGGCTGAAAATGCAATCCAATCTGTGGTTTCAGACTTCACTGTACAGGCAGTTTTAGGCGCAAAACTCGATACTCACTTTTCGCACTTCAGTGATTTACTAAACCAGTTTGATGATCAACAAAGTAGTATTAAAACAGAGCTTATTATTGCGGGTCATACTTTTAGTATTGTGGCGAGCCCTGTAAATGTTAATGATGAACGCGTAGGTACCGTTATTGAGTGGGAAGACAAAACACAATGGCTTGCACAAGAACAAGAAAAAACACGTATCGCATCTGAAAATGCACGGGTTAAATACGCCCTTGATAGTGTATCTGGTAATGTCATGATCGCAGATCCTGATCTGAATATTATCTATGCCAATAACGAATTAAAAACAATGTTTAATAATGTTGAAGCAGATCTTAAAACTCACATAAACAATTTTGATGCACAAAACCTCTTTACCTTAAGTATTGAACAGTTTTATCTTGAACCAGAGCAACAAAAACACACCTTTGAGGCACTAACAAGTACATACCGTAGCACAGAGCATATAGGTAACAGTGTCTTTGCACTCACGGCAAATCCTATTTTTGTTGATAATCATCGCATTGGCACCGTCCTTGAGTGGGTTGATAGGACTGCTGAAGTAAATATAGAAAAAGAGATAGACACAATAGTTCATGCTGCATCGCACGGCGATTTAAGTAAAAAAATAGATATTCAGGGTAAATCAGGATTTTTTGAAAAACTGAGTACCGGATTAAACTTACTCGTAGAGACCGTAGAAGTTTCTGTTAACGATGTAACCTTAATGCTTGGTGCAATGGCACAAGGGGATTTATCAAAACGTATAACCAATGAGTACGCTGGTACGTTTGGTCAATTAAAAGAAGATACCAATGCAACAGCAGATAAATTAACCGAAATTATTTTTGGTATTCGTTCTGCTGCTAGCAGTATTTCTCAAGGTGCTAACGAGATAGCTCAAGGTAATGCTGATTTAAGTCAACGTACTGAAGAGCAAGCAAGCAGTTTGGAACAAACTTCTGCAAGCATGGACGAAATAACTGAAATAGTGCAACAAAGTGCGGTCCGTTCAGAAGAGGCTAACGATCTCGCCCAAGAAGCAAAAGAACGAGCGGAATCAGGCGGCAATATTGTTAGCCAAGCAGTTAGTGCGATGCGCGAAATAAACGACTCAAGTAAAAAAATTGCCGAGATTATTTCTGTGATTGACGAAATAGCCTTTCAAACAAACTTACTAGCATTGAATGCCGCCGTAGAAGCTGCAAGAGCGGGTGAACAAGGTCGAGGGTTTGCAGTCGTCGCTGGTGAGGTAAGAAACTTAGCACAGCGTTCATCTAGTGCAGCAAAAGGTATTAAAGATCTCATTCGTGATAGTCAGGTCAAAGTTGCCGAAGGCACCGAGCTGGTCAATCGTTCGGGTGATACATTACGCGAAATAGTCGAATCCAATGCTAAAGTCCGCGATATGATGCAAGAGCTTGCAGAATCAGCGAGACATCAATCTGATGGTATACGACAAATAAACTCAGCCGTTACTCAAATGGATGAAATGACGCAACAAAACGCAGCACTTGTTGAGGAGGCTGCCGCTGCCGGTGAATCAATGGCAGAACAAGCAAGAGGAATGAATGAAACAGTTGATTTTTTCAGAACTTAAACGAACCATTTAAAGGCTTTGAGTATAATTATGCAACAGAGCCCATTGAGCTTTTAAAATTGATATTCGCAATCTTTGGGCTATTTAATCGCGGCACGGAGTTTGTAATACAACCCTAAAAAGCTCCCCCTAATAACACCTCTCTTTTAAAGTAAGGTGTTATTAGGATACTTGCTTCAGACATCTAACTATATGCTTTAATAAAACGTGATACGCAGTCTTGAATATACGTATCAGGTGGTAACTCTCCTTCTTTAGCCTGGCCTAAAGCATGGCGCATTTTCCAATCCCCTTGTGTCATGCCTAATAACTGTAAAGTAGCAAATGTTGAATTTTCAATATTGAGCAAGCCCTCTTGCGCCATACACTGCAAGCAGGTTTCAACTTGCTGTAGCACCATTTTTGGTGCTGCTTCATAGAAGAACACACCTAACTCTGGGTATTCATCTTTATGTGCAACACATGTGTCGTACACTCTCAGCGCTTCTGGCGAAAAGACTAAAGCAATAAAATTAGTCACTACTCGTAAAAGATTCGATTCAACACTTTGTCCGACGTCAAATTGTTCTTTTCGTAAATTAGACGATGAACAATGTGCCGTTATTGTTTCAACAAACAAGTTATTTTTATCTTTAAAGTGGCTATAAACAGTTTGTTTAGAAACCTCAGCCAATTTAGCAATTTGATCCATGCTGGTATTAGGAAAGCCTTTATCCATAAATAATGTGGTTGCAGCTTTAATAATCTGCTGTCGTTTTTGTTCTGAACGGCTCAGGGTCGTTATTTCCATTATCACCTCAAATCAAACTAGACAGTCTAGTTTGATTAGTTTATATTTATTCAAAATTAGACTCATTAGTCCAATTCTAAATCATTCTGCGTGTGTAGCAAAGTGCTGCACGTTTAATACGTATGTAATACAGGCTCATTTAGCGTGACTACAATATGGATATACCGATGAAAAAACACCTGTTTGGAGCAATAATTTTACTTGCCCCCTTTTTAAATAACGCTCAAAACCTTGTCCATGTGGCAGCTTACACGGTAAAAAAACAAGCTGGCTATAATCAAACGCGCACGCTCAGCGGTCAAGTTATTAAACAACATGACGCCAAATTGAGCTTTGAATTTCCGGGTAAGATTGAACAAATATATTTTGACCAAGGGCACACAATTAAACAAGGTGAGGTCATTGCACGTCAAGATACACAGCTTTTAGCCATTGAAAAACAAAAACTACACGCCCAAAAACAACGAACTCAAGCACAGCTTACATTAGCTAAACTGGAAAAAAACCGTTTAATGGAGCTTGATAAAAAAAATTACTCGGCCACCTCCGCCCTTGATCAAGTTAAAACGAATATCGCAGTACTTAATGCCGAACTCACAGGAATAGAAGCAAGTTTAAATGAAGTAAGTATTCGCACTCAAAAAGCGCATTTAACAGCTCCCTTTAATGGTATTTTAGGCCAACGCTTTGCATCACAAGGCGAGATTGTCGCAGCAGCTACACCCATTGTTCGTTTAATCGAAAACCAACACGCGCAAGTAAGCATAGGTATTCCACTCACATTAAAAAGTACCATTAAAAATAGCATGGATATTGAAATAGCAGGGCAAACCTTTGCAGCACAATCACTCAGTAAAGGTGCGAGTATCGACTCACGAACGCAAACCTTAACCATGCGCTTTTCATTACCTAACCACGCAGTGGTTTACTCCGGTCAGTTAGCAAAATTAGCACTGCATCAATATCAACAACAAACCGGTTTTTGGGTGCCACTAGATGCCCTTGCAGATGGTATTCGTGGTACTTGGCAAGTTTACCAAATTACAGACAACATTTTAAAACCTATCATAGTTCAACTTTACTATGCTCATGATGGTTACGCATTTATTGGTGCGCCACTGCAAGATGGCGATCAAATTGTAGCCAATGGCATGCATAAGTTATCAGCTAATATTTTAGTTAATATTGTTGAAAATAAACCGACTAAGGTGCTGTGATGATCCAGTATTTATTTAACCATGGCCGCTTTCAGGCGTTACTGGTTGCGTTGCTTATTGTTAGTGGTTTAGCCGCAATTAATGGCCTACCGCGTACTGAGGATCCGCGTATATCGAATCGTTTAGCTATTGTTACCACAGCATTACCCGGCGCCAGTGCCGAGCGTGTGGAAGTGCAAGTCAGTGAAAAAATCGAACAACGACTTAAATCACAAGCCGAAGTAAAACATGTGTCGTCTATTTCTCGCCCAGGATTGTCGGTCATTACCGTCGAATTAAAAGATGAGATAACCCATGCACCACCGGTTTGGTCACGGATGCGTGATTTACTCGGTGATGTTCGCAGTCAACTTCCCGAAAACGCTGCACAGCCGCTACTTGATGACGAGCGCGGATACGCTTACACCCGTATTGTATCTGTTAATGCACGCGACGACTCTATTACAATGGCAACACTTAATCGCTACACTAAAGAGTTACAAAACCAATTGCGTAACGTTTCCGGCGTTGAGCTTGTACATATATTTGGCCAAGCCGAAGAAGAAATTCGTGTTACTGTCGATCAACAAAAAGCCAGCCTTGCTGGTATTTCGCAAGCTCATATTCATGCAGCAATAAAGGGCGCTGATGCAAAAGTGGCTGCGGGCACATTAACCAATGATAAGTCACAAATGCAAATAGAGGTTACAGGTGCTTTTGATTCTGTTGCACGTATTGGTGCAATTCCCGTCAGTAGTAATCACACTGCTAGCCAATATCAACTCTCTGATATCGCAGACATATCACGCACAATTAAAACCCCAGTCAGTGAAATTGCATTAATTGATGGTAAACCAGGCCTATATATCGCCATTCGTATGTTACCTAAATTACGTATTGATAAATTTTCAGATAAAATCGATGTCGTTGTACAACAATTTGAGCTAGAACTGCCCAATCAAATTGAACTACAAAACATTTTTGATCAACGTGGTTATACCCAAGAACGCTTAGGTGATTTACTCGGTAATATTGCCGTAGGTTTTATACTTATATTAGCTGTATTATTTATTACCTTAGGCTTCAAAGCCGCGTTAATTGTAGGTACTGCATTACCGCTCACGGTATTATTCACCCTGGTAAGCATGCACTTATATGGTTTACCCATCCACCAAATGTCAGTCACCGGTTTAGTTGTTGCGCTGGGAATTATGGTTGATAACGCCATTGTGATCACTGATGCAGTACAGCGCTATCGTCAGCAAGGACTCAATGCTATTACTGCAGTTGAAAAAGCCGTGGCACATTTTTGGCTACCGTTACTTGGCTCAACCCTCACAACGATTTTAGCGTTTGCGCCTATTGCTTTGATGCCCGGTGCTTCAGGAGAGTTTATTGGCGGCATCGCCCTAAGCGTGATTTTTGCGTTGATTGGTTCGTACATAATTTCCCACTCATTGGTTGTGGTATTTGCTGGGCAATTTATAAATAACGAGCAACGAACAGGCATATTTTATCAAGGTATACGCACACCAAAGCTCAGTAAACGCTTTGCAGCTACATTAAAATACAGCCTAGCAAAACCAAAACTCACATTGCTGCTAGTGTTTATATTTCCCGTTGCTGGCTTTTTCGGTGCAGGGCAACTCACCGAGCAATTTTTCCCGCCTTCAGACCGCGATATGTTTCAAATTGAAGTGCACTTTGCCCCGCAAGTAAGTATTGAATCCACCCGTCAAGCAATCAAAGAAATGGACGCCCACATTCGCAAGTCCCAAGGAATAGAGAAACTTGATTGGATGATAGGCACAAATTTCCCAAGCTTTTATTACAACATGATGCAGCGTAACCGCGGCGCAAATAATTACGCGCAAGCGATGGTCAAAGTCACCGATTTTAGGCGTGCCAATGAATTGATCACCGCGTTACAACATCAGCTAGACAGTGAATTTCCGCATGCACAAACACTGGTAAGAAAACTCGAACAGGGCCCACCATTTAATGCGCCAATTGAAATGCGAATTTACGGACCTAACCTCGATACTTTGGCCGATCTCGGGCAACAGTTACGAACCCAATTAATCGCCCATAACGATATAACTCATACCCGGCCAACACTCTTATCTGGCTCACCAAAACTGTGGCTAAATACTGATGAAGCCGCTCTTACTCATGCAGGACTGAGCCTCAGCGGTATGGCAACACAATTGCAAAGCCAGTTTAATGGAGTGGTCGTAGGTAGTATTATTGATAACACAGAAACCGTCCCTGTCCGTGTTAGAGTCGCGGATAACCGCAGAGACGATATTAGCTCCTTATTTAGTACGCAATTAAATACAGCAGCCAACGCCACTCAATTAAACACTACACAGCCGCTATTGGTTGAATCATTTGCCAGTGCAACATTAAGCCCATCTCGCGGATCTATAGCTCGTCGCGATGGTGAGCGAGTTAACATTATCGAAGCCTATTTAGCAACCGGCGTATTACCGCAAACGGTATTGAATGATGTAACCGCAACAATTGCACAATCAGGCTTTGTGTTACCTCATGGCTACAGACTAGAGCTAGGTGGTGAATCACAAAAACGCAATGAGGCGGTCGGTAAATTACTCGGGCAAGTTGGTATTATAGTAGTGTTATTGATCACCGTGCTGGTTATGTCATTTAACTCATTTACGACCACCGCATTGATTTTAATCAACGCCTTGCAAGCAGCTATGCTTGGTTTGCTTAGTGTATTTATTGCCGGCTACCCGTTTGGTTTTACTGTAATCATCGGTTTATTAGGTTTAATGGGATTGGCTATTAATGCTGCTATTGTCATTTTGTCAGAGCTCAACTCGCTTCAAGCACTTACT
The DNA here is from genome assembly GCF_012952265.1 of Pseudoalteromonas sp. NEC-BIFX-2020_015. Lineage (NCBI taxonomy): Bacteria > Pseudomonadati > Pseudomonadota > Gammaproteobacteria > Alteromonadales > Pseudoalteromonadaceae > Pseudoalteromonas > Pseudoalteromonas sp. NEC-BIFX-2020_015. Next base: position 44,290 of record NZ_JABCJL010000012.1, on the reverse strand, counting down.
GACAAGAGCAAAATCGTTGCCGCAGTAATGACCTGCTCACGCCACATCAGCTCTACCACTATCACCACCGTTGGTGGTTTTTTACCGTTAATACTTGCTGGCGGTGGCTTTTGGCCACCATTTGCCGTTGCCATTGCAGGTGGAACGGTGTTGACAACAATGCTATCGTTTTATTTTGTCCCTGTGGCGTATTATTTGCTGTCTAAGCGAAAAGTACATCAAAGCCAAGTAGGCCCTTAACTTCTAAGTAAAATCTGTACGTTATGGCACATTTATTGTTCGTAACGTACTATGGCGCAAGTAACACACCGCTTTAAAAGGTGGCCATTAGTCTACTGTTCGTCACCTACTTAAAAATTTATTCATAATAATAAAGTGAGCTATTTTTATTATTATGATCATAAACCTCAAATTGTTTACTTGCATTTATTGCAGGGTGTTCAATAATATAGCTATAGCTTATTTAAAAAAGTGCTCCGAGTGATCTTTTTAAAACATAATCAATTTTATTCATTTGTGTGGTGCATATTTTTTTCTTTCTTTTTACTCGCGACTTTATTCAATAACTCTGTAACAGCTGCACCATCAATACATGGTACAAAACTTACCGACTTTAAATACGCACAACCTTTATTTACAACAATTGATGACAACGCAAAGATTGTTAATGGCGCTATAACAAGTGGGATTGAGGCTAATAACGGTATTTTCTGGTTTGGCACCCAAAATGGATTAGTGAGTTTTGACGGCGTCAGCTTTACGCGTTTTGAACATCAACCCGGTAATAAAAATTCCCCCGCAGCTGATTACATAGTAGCTATAGCTCAAGATCAAGACGGGGGCATATGGTTAGCAACCCGTACTTCTGGTTTAACCCGCTTTGATCCTATTAGCAATGAATTCATTCACATCAGCACTCAAAGCCAAAACATGGCATTGATGAGCAATACCTTACGCACGCTTAAAATAGACAGCAATAACCAATTGTGGGTAGGCCATGAGTTAGGTGTAGAAAAGCTCGATCTTAATTCAAAACAAAGTACTCATTATATTTTGCCCACACAAGGGGAGATCACATATCACTTTTTTGAAACTAACGATGGCGCTATTTGGGCATGCTCAACTAAAGGTGTGTTTGTAAAGGGTATAAATGATACTCATTTTTCAAGTATTTCTCAGTTAAAAAACTTAGACATACGTTCAGTATACCAAGACCCGACGGGGACATATTGGCTTGGTAGTCGAAGTGGTTTATGGTTTTGGGATGGTGTAAGCGATCCTGTTTCAGCGAGTAGTGACAATTCACACGTTAATAGTAATGCTTATGTACGCTCTATTATTGCCTTAGATAACAACCAAGTGTGGGTTGCAACTTACGGTGAAGGAATTTGGGTATTTAACCTAGAAACAAAGCAATGGTTAAATACCTACAAACATGATCCTTCAGTTGCAACAAGTTTAGTTTATGATGAAATTGGCACTCTATTTTTAAGCAAAAATGGAACAATTTTAATAGGCACTTGGGGGGCTGGCCTACAAATATTGAATAGTAATACCGTGAATAATTTTGCAATGCTTCGCTATACTTTACTCCATGATAAAGGCTTAAGCTATGCTAATGTCCGCACAATTTTTGAATTAGAAAATGGCACAATACTTGTCGGTACTACGGGCAATGGTGTTGATGTTATTGAACCTAAAAATGGCCGGTTAAAAACAATTAACTCTGATCTCTCTGGTAAAAAAATCAGCAACGTCGTATCCCTTGCTGAGCAGAAGGATGGGACTTTATGGGCGGGAACAACATCGTCAGGGCTGGTAAAAATACATTTGAAAGAAGGTCATTTCTCACAATTAGAACTCACTGGGTTAGAGAAAGGCGCTATTTTGCGACTGTTGGTGCTCAATGATCAATCTCTAGCCGTTGGGACAGCTAAAGGTGTATGCATTATAAAACGAGGTAGTCGTCATTGTGAATCTCTGATAAAAAAATTAGACGGCAAAAAGATGAATGATACCGTTACGTCCATGATTCAAGATAACGCTAATTCGCTTTGGATCGGTAGCCATAATGGCCTTTATCGTAAAAGAGCGGATCAAACTGTGCTTGATCACTTCCAAACAGATAACTTATCACAAGGACTTAGTCATAATTACGTATTAGGGATGGTAGTTGATCAAGCAAATAATATGTGGCTCACCACCAGCACTGGTTTTGACAAAGTGACTGATTTGGAGCAAATACAACCAATATTTAATCAGATGAAAGGCGAATTTCCAATCGGTAAGCAATCACCTGGTGCTAATATGCTGATTGATAAAGATCAACGAATTTGGAGTGCCACTAGTATCATTGATTTATCGACAAAGCAGTTTCGCCTTCTAAATAATGGCTACGGTGTAGACATTGGGGTTGCTTGGTTAGGATCGTATACTAAATTGCGCAGTGGGTTAATGGTATTTGGCGGTACAAAGGGCGTACTTATAGTCGACCCAAATAAGTTTCCTTTTTCTATTACTCCGAGTAAATTGAATACAGTACGTCTAAAGGTCAATGGCGAATCAGCCCCTTTATCTCGCTTAAATAACTTCATCTTAAAACCTGAGGAGGCAAGTTTTAATATACAGATAGCGGTCAATGAATTACTTCACAAGTCACTTGTTTACGAATACCAATTATTACCAGATCAGCCTCAATGGCGACTTATTGATGCCGATGCTCCTTACGTACAATTAAGTAAGCTTTCCCCACAAGACTACACCCTAACAACACGGGCATATTATAAAAATAATACAGCACAGATCTTCCCTTCAGTACTCTCTTTTACTGTACAACCGACGTTAATACAAACACTGTGGTTTCGTTTATTAATTGTGGGTATTTCACTCATAATTTTGGGGCTCATTTTTCGCTGGAGAATTGGTATAGTCAAGGCTAAGGCAATAAAGCTTGAAGAGCTTGTCAGTCAACGTACACGCGAAATACAAGTAATTAATCAAATCGGACAACAATTCACACTCCAATTACTCTTGGATGAATTACTCAATGATATATACGCACAAATCAATGAAATTTTTCAAGCCGACCGTTTTGGAATTGGTATTATCAATAATGATAAAAATTGTTTAGAATTTAACTATGCAGTTGAGCGTGGGGTTCGTTACGTTGCTTATGAACGTTCAATGGAGGAACCAGGACAACTTGCTGTCTATGCCGTTGAACACAATCAATCTGTATTAATAAATGACTACGACACTCAGTTTCACCACTATTATCCTGAACAAGATAATGCTAATCATCAACTACACAGTGGTAGCAAAGAAATAAAAGCATTATCAATGATGTATGTTCCGATGCAACATAACGGAAAAATGCTGGGTGTAATTAGTATTCAAAGTGTTAAGCCCAATAGTTACCATGCACATGATTTAACATTACTAGAAAGCTTAGCGTCATATGTAACAATCGCATTGTCCAATGCACAGTCTCATCAGCATTTATTGGAAATGCACCAAACATTACAAAATAATATTGAAGAATTAAAACATACCCAAGAACAGCTAATAATGCATGAAAAAATGGCTCAATTAGGACAATTAGTTGCAGGGATTGCGCATGAAGTAAACACCCCTATTGGAATAACCATTACTGCTTCTAGTATATTACAAGATTATACGCATCAATTGCAAAAGCACTTTTCGGCGAATACTTTATCTCGCAGTATTTTTAACCAATATTTTGAGCGCGCGGATCAAAGTTTAATACTAATAAAAACAAACGCAGAACGTGCCGCAGAGTTAGTACAAAGATTTAAACAAATTGCCGTAGAGAACTCCTTTGAAATAGCTGAACCAATAAACATAGAAGAGTTTATTTACGACATAATCAAAAGTCATGCAAGCACAATTGCAGCAAAAAAAGTTCAAGTAGATATAAATATTGTAAATAAAGGAAAACTGATTAGTTGCCCTAACGCTTTAAGTCAGGTTTTGTTTTGCATAATAAACAACAGCTTAACACATGCATTTAATGATGTGAGCAACAAGGTAATTCATTTCAAAATTGAGTTCACACAAACGCAATGCTTAATTGACATTGCAGATTCTGGAGTGGGTATTGCAGCTGATGCAATAGATAAAATTTTTGATCCGTTTTATACAACAAACCGATCACAGGGGGGAACAGGTTTAGGTTTAAGTATCGCGTTTAATTTAATACATCAGGTTTTACAGGGCACTATTGAATGCGAAAGTGAAATAGGAGTTGGCACTACTTTTTCATTATGTCTACCAATAAATATACGTCACAACCTTGAACATGAAGGTCAGTAGTACATCTTTCCCTTATTCATTTAATTGAACAATTAAGCAATAAGACTATACAAGTATTTGCTGTGCTAATGAACTTTGCAAAACCCCATGCTGATATTTAGTTTTATAAAAAACAGACTCTAACACTTGTTAGAGCCGATTATAAAGCCTTTAAAAAATCGATCGGCTAGCTAAAACAATCAATATTAAATATATAAAGAGCTTTCATTTTTACTCGGTTACGACAGGCATCGCTTTTACAGGTGCTTCGTCACTCAGTAAATATTTATCAAGCCACTGCTCTTGCTCCCAAAGTACATGCAGCAAACTCTTACGAGCACGATATCCATGCGCTTCGTATGGCAACATCACTAAACGGGCATCTTTGCCTAACCCTTTTAGTGCGGCATACATACGCTCGCTTTGCATTGGGAAAGTGCCGTGAGATTAAAGGCGGGATCTTCTTGTTGAGTGAGAGTAATAAAAACACGGTATCAAACCGCGTTTTTATTACTTGAATTCAATTACTCAGCTGAAATTACTGTATCTGTGGTTTTATCATCACTCAGTAAATATCTATCAAGCCACTGTTCTTGCTCCCAAAGTACATGCAGCAAACTCTTACGAGCACGATATCCATGCGCTTCGTATGGCAACATCACTAAACGGGCATCTTTGCCTAACCCTTTTAGTGCGGCATACATACGCTCGCTTTGCATTGGGAAAGTGCCTGAATTAGGGTCTTCTTGCCCATGGATCATTAGCATTGGTTCGTTAATTTTCTCAGCATGAAAAAACGGTGACATGTTTGCGTAAACGTCTTGAGCCTGCCAAAAATCGCGTTCCTCACCTTGAAAACCAAACGGCGTTAGTGTGCGGTTATAAGCGCCACTTCGAGCTATACCGGTTTTAAATAAGTCACTGTGAGCTAATAAGTTTGCAACCATGAAGGCACCGTAGGAATGCCCTGCTATCGCAATTTTATCTTTATCCGCAATGCCTTTTTCAACCAGGACATCAACGGCAGCTTTTGCACTTGCCACTAATTGCTTTCTAAATAAGTCGTTTGGCTCTTTGCCCTCAACACCTACTATAGGCATTTTAGGGTCATCAAAAACAGCAATCCCTTTAGCAAGGTAAGGCATTGGGCCCCAATAGCCTATATATGTAAATTCATACTCAGATTCACGTACTTGCGATGCCACCGCTTTATCTTTATATTCCAGTGGGTAAGCCCACATTAGTACAGGTAAAGTACCTTGTGTTTTATCATAACCTGGCGGTAAGTATAATGTACCTGATAACTCCACTCCATCATCACGTTTGTAACGTACTGGCTCCTTGGTTACACCTTTAAATGCAGGGTAAGGGTGCTCAAAGGTCGTAAGCTGAGTTAAGGTGTCCTTGCCTAAATCACGAATAAAAAAGTTTGGCTGCTCTTTTTTTGATTCTCTGATGGTGATTAGTTTTTCACCTTCGTCATCAAGCATCGCACGCACACGCTCATAATATGGTGCAGCAGATTGCCACAAGCGCTTGCTGCTATTTGTTTTTATATCATATTGATCTAAAAATGGTACATTACCTTGTTCTGATGCGCCATTTCCGCGTAAGAATATATAACGTCCGCCGACTACTTTGATTACGTTTTCGCCTAAATCATTACGCTCATAAATTGCATTACCGGGATCTTTATAAGCATCATTGTAGCTTCGCTCAGAGAACAAAATACGGTTTTTATCTGCGTTACGAGGTTGGATGACATAAGTACGTAATTGGCGATCGCTAAAACGCCATTCACTAAGCAACGCAACATTATCGTTGGCCCATTCAATACCCGCAAATCGACGTTCAACTTTAGCAAATAATTTAGGCTCACGTTTAAACGGCGAACGTAAACTATAAATGTGATCATGATGAGGCACATCTGTCTTCATATCGCCACCATCTTGGGCTTGTGCCCATATAACTTCAGCTCCTTGATCAGCACGCCATTGAAAGCTTCGGCGACCTGTTCGTACACTATCATAACCCTGAGGAATATTGTCAGCCAGAGCCTGCTTAGCAAGTTCAGCTAACGCAAAACCTCGCATCCCCAGTATTTGCCATGTTGTCGCAAAGCGACTGTAAGGTACTTGATAGGAAAAAGGTTCATCAATGCTCGCAACTAAAATGTTCGTTGAGTCTGGTGAAATTGAAAATGATTTAAATAAACCCGCTTTCCCTATTGCTGTCGCCACACCACTGAGTGGAATATAGGTAAGTTGACCTTGCCCATAAAATTTAAACTGTTGTTCATCAAATGGGCTCGTCAATAAATTTTGATAAGTACGAGCAGGTGCTTTTTGGCCACTACTTTGTTGGATAACTGGCACCACACTGTCAGCATCACTGACCAAACGCGACTTACCGATATTAACAGCTGCATTAGCAACAATTGCAGTACTATCCGGCAGCCATTGGTATGGTGTTGCTGTTAATACTGAATTTAATGCAACTCCCGCAAGCTCACGCGCTTGTTTGGTTTGCGTGTTGTAAACCCACAAATGAGCCTCGGTAGGTTGCTCAACAATAAACGCAAGATATTCGCCATCACTTGACCATTTAGGTGAACGGATCACACCTTGTGGTAAATTATTAACTTCAACTACAGCACCTGTTTCAATGTGTTTTAATTGTAAGCTACTAAACTTTGAGCGAGGACGAGAGCGTGAAAAGTTAGCTGGGTTTAGTTTTATACCTGCTAACTTCACCTCTTCTTTTGCTAAGTCGTCCAATGTTTCAACACGTTTACGGTCAAATAATGCAAGCCATTGCCCATCCGATGATAAATAACTACTAGGCGCTAACTTTGCATCTACTAGTGCAGCTAAATCACTTGAAGGGGTTTGATAACCTTGTGTGCTATAGCTTGCACTGCTAAAACAAACACTGAGCCCGAGAGCAAATAAAAGCGTTATGCCTTTCATTTTTTATCCTTGGTATTTTTTATTAGGTGTGTATCTAAACATGTTTCGTAAAATCCATAAAGTTTTTGCGTTCATTACTAGGCTAAATTGCGTTAAACTCCCTAATTGGTCCATATAATCACTGTCTCGTAATCTAAATGAAAAATAAAACCGACAATATAACCATTTTTGACGTTGCCAAAGAGGCACAAGTTTCCAAGTCAACGGTCTCCTTAGTACTCACTCAAAGTGACAAAGTCAGTGATAAAAGTAAAGAAAAGGTATTGCAAGCAATTGATAAGTTAGGTTATGTATATAATCGCGATGCTGCTGCACTGCGCAGTCGCCGTTCTAACTTAGTGGCGCTAGTCATCAATGACTTAACCAACCCCTACTCTGCTCAGCTAGCTGTTGGGCTTGAAAACCATATTCATGCGCTTGGTATGCTGCCTATGTTGGTAAACACCGCAGAAAGTGTTGATCGTCAAACACAAGTTGTTAAAACACTTAAAGAGTACAACGTCGCCGCTTTTATAATGTGCCCGGCACCAGGAACTACACAACAGTGGGTTGATGAACTTATTAACAGTGGCTTTCCTGTCATTCACATCATGCGAGAAGTTCCCTTTTGTGCGGCCCCAACGATTTTACCCGATAACAAAAAAGGCAGCCACCTAGCCACCACCCATATTCTGCAACAAGGTATTGAAGACATTGCGTTTATAGGTGGAACCGACGATATCTCAGATTATCATGAACGTTTAGCTGGTTTTAAAAGCGCCTTACAATATTTCAAAATCAGCGATGATAAGCCATGCCTAAATGCAGTAACTAATCGCCAAGGCGGACGCGATGCATTTAACTCGCTGTATGCTCAATACCCTGATACAAAAGCAATCATTTGTTTTAACGATGTCATTGCTTATGGTGTTATTGAAGCGATCCGCGAGCAAGGCTTAATCCCAGGCAAAGATATAAAAGTTGTCGGCTTTGATGACTTAGCTGATTCATGTTTAATGTCACCTTCTTTGAGTAGCGTGACCATCAATGCAAATGAGATAGGCAAGCGAGCCTGCCACGTGTTGCAAGAATTACTTAGCCACGGCACGCCTGCGGTAAGAACATTAATCGACGTACACCTAAAAGTAAGAGATTCAAGTCAATGAAAAAAGTATTAGTAATTGGCTATGTGTGGCCAGAGCCCAATTCATCAGCGGCAGGCACGCATATGATGTCGTTATTAAACACATTTACAGCCCAAGGTTGGGACGTTGAATTTGCCAGCCCTGCACAAAAAACTGAGCACATGGTAAACCTTAGTGATTTTGGTATTAGTAGTACAACTATCGCTCTCAATTGCGCTAGTTTTGATGAATATGTTGCACATTACGCCCCTGACATTGTCATGTTTGACCGTTTTATGATGGAAGAGCAATTTGGTTGGCGCGTAGATAAATACTGCCCTACAGCATTAAAAGTACTCGATACAGAAGATTTACAATGTTTACGTAATGCCCGCCATGAAGCACATAAAGGAAATAGAGCGTTTGATCACAGCGATTTACATTCTGATATCGCAAAACGGGAAATTGCTGCTATTTTACGGTGCGATTTAAGTTTAATTATTTCCAGTTATGAAATGCAACTTCTTGGTGATGTGTTCAAAGTAGATAGCTCGCTATTACATCATTTGCCTTTTATGGTCGATTTAGCTGCACTGCCAGAGAAAACTAAATCGTTCGATGAACGTGAACACTTTATGACCATAGGTAATTTTCGCCATGCCCCAAATTGGGACGCAGTTTTATACCTGCAACAAATATGGCCACTGATCAGAAAACAGCTACCACACGCGCAACTGCATATATATGGCTCATATCCGCCACCAAAAGCCACAGCCCTGAACAATCCCAAAACAGGATTCTTAATTAAAGGCTGGGCAGATGATGCATACGAGGTTATGCAAAGTGCACGCGTATGCTTATCACCTCTTCGTTTCGGTGCTGGTATTAAAGGTAAGTTACTAGAGGCGATGATAATGCAAACACCAAGCGTTACAACGTCTATTGGCAGTGAAGGCATGCATAATGATCTGCCATGGAATGGGTCTATTGAAAACGATCCACAACATTTTGCTGACGCAGCTGTTGCTCTTTATCAAGATAGCGTTTTGTTTGCACAAGCACAAAACGCGGGTTCGACTTTATTAGAAACACATTACGACAAACATCCGCTGGCAAGTCAATTGGTTGAAAAAATTCAAAGCATCACTCAACAGCTCAAAGCTCACCGTGAAAGCAATTTTACGGGCCAAATGCTTAAACACCACACGATGCGCAGTACTCAGTACATGGCACAATGGATTGAAGCAAAGAACAAGTAAACTAAGTTAAGAAAAAACTAGACAGGCGGGGATTAGTGTTTAAAATCGCCGCCAATTAGTAAGGCAATTTAAGCTACATTGTCTATATTTTTTAACTGAACAATTTAACCTTTGGTTCAAACATCATTTGAAAACCGCAACGTTTACTGAAAAACGAAAATTTATCGTTAAGCTTGGCAAAATGCTCCATAAATATGGCACCCCAGCTTATCGACTCGAAGCCCATTTAATGGAAGTGGCAACATACCTTGATCTCAAATCATCGTTTGTTATGTCCCCCACATCCGTGACTTTTGTTATCTGGACTGATGGCCACGAAGACGAATACACCCACGTTGCACGTGTTGACCCTGGCGATCATGATTTAGGTTCACTCGCCGACACCGACGACCTTGTGAATCAGATGCTCAACGGCGAATTAACTCTGCAAGAAGTTGACCTTCAGCTTGATGCCATTTTTGTTATGCCCAACCCTTATAATAAAGTAACAACCGGTATTGCTTTTGCTACCTCTGGTGGAGCTTTTGCAATGCTAATGGGCACTAGCTGGAATGACGTATTCTGGTCTGCGACTTTAACATTAGTTGTTTATTTATTTGTAATGTGGTCAAGCCGCTCCAAAAGAGTAGCGCACATGCTTGAGCCACTCGTTGCCATCGTCTCTGCTATTTTGGCATGTGCGATAAGCGTTTACTTAGATGTGGGCATTAATATACGGTTAGTCGTGCTGTCAGCCATCATTGTGTTTATACCCGGGCTTGCATTGGCATTAGGGCTTGCAGAACTCGCAGCAAGACATTTAGTGTCAGGTACAGCGCGCGTCATGGACTCATTTATGTTGTTGTTTAAGCTTTATTTTGGTGCCTTTATTGGTATTGCGATAGGATTTGCTATTTTCGGTCAGGTTGATTTTGTGCCGCCAGAGCCTTTACCAAAATGGACTGCATGGCTAGCAATTCTACTTTTATGTAGTAGCTTAATCGTTATTTTTAGAACTAAACTCAAACATGCTTCATGGTCGATTGCGTCAGGTTTTATTGCTTATGGCACAAGTATTGGCTCTGCGATGTATTTGGATTACACCTTAGGGACATTCGTAGGGGCATTTTCTGTCGGTGTTTTTAGTAACTTATTTAATCGTATCGCTAATGCGCCTGCGTCTATCGTTGCTATGCAGGGCCTAATAGTACTAGTACCGGGGAGTAAAACCTATATCGGGCTAAATTCACTTATTGAAGGGCAAGATTTTGTTTATGCTGAACATATCGGGCAGCAAACATTTCTAATCTTTATGTCACTCGTAGCTGGCTTAATCTTTGCTAACGTAGCATTACCACCGAAAAAGAGTTTGTAAAACACACACCCAAGTCATTTAAATGCAAGTTCACATAAAACCAATCCATTGCGCATTTACAGTGACTTGGGAGCTACTCCTAAATCTATATCAGTTATTCCCTGTTCATTAAATAGATTAAAAAGACCCACTTAAAACTTAACTTATTTGAGTCGAAAACAATCCAAATTTTATTAAATACGTGACCATTTTCGCAAATTATATGTAAGCGTCTAAGGTTATCAATTTATTTATCAACATAAGATATTTTAAAAGTCACGTATGACTTCGTATTCCTCTTTTTAATGACCTACCCCATGACAAAGCTTTTCGCTTAGGCTCAAATTCGCTTTGCGATGAGGGGGATCTTACTGTCACTTGCAAGCCCAGAGAATTAAAACCAAAGAGATTAAAACCTTCAATAGCAACCAATCACAATGTCACTCGATATATAATATAAAACCATAAATACAAATCAAAATTAGCAACAACCCTCTTCGAGATATTTTATCTTTTTAGTTTCATTCATGACATCTACCCTATTAATTTTTAATCAACTAGTTGTGAATCAAAAGAGAATCAACAATAAAAATCAATAAGTAAACTTAATTTATTAAATTAATTCACATAAAAAATAAATATAAAACAATTGATTTTTATGGATTAAATTTAAATTTCACATCATTTTATTTTCAATTTAGTTACTTTCATAACTATTCACTTAAATTCAAGACTCTGATTTTAAAAAGGCGTTTAATAGAGTCACAAACAAAGCAGGCTCTCGTTACTTTCTATACAAGAGTAACTATTAACTAATTTTTTAGTGATCTGTATTTGTTTGTAAGCAGGGTTTTGCAAGATCATTCGGCTATTAAAAATGAATACATAAGTACGAATTGCAAACCGACAATTTGATACAACAAAATGAAGTTTTGATTCAAGGGGAATCGAGGATGTTAAAAGTAAAAATGAATAAACTGCATCTAGCAGTGAGCGCATCGCTTATTACATCAGCATTAAGCCTACCTATGGTAGCACACAGTGCCGAAGCAAAAAGTACCGATGAAGTTGAAGTAATACAAGTACGCGGTATTCGCGGCAGTGTCGTTAAATCACTTAATACAAAGCGTTACTCAGATTCAATCGTTGATGCTGTAACCGCTGAAGATATCGGTAAGTTCCCCGATCAAAACGTCGCAGAATCACTACAACGTATAACAGGCGTATCAATTAGCCGTAATTTTGGTGAAGGTGAACGAGTCAGTATTCGTGGTACAGCTGAAAGCCAAAACCGTACCTTATTAAATGGCCAAGCCGTTGGCTCTGCCGACTGGTGGACGAACTCAGCAGCGAGCCGTGGTTTTAACTACACTATGTTGCCTTCTGAGATTGTATCTGGCCTAGAAGTATATAAGTCACCTGAAGCTGATATAGATGAAGGCTCAATTGGCGGTACCGTTATTGTTCGAACCCGTAAACCTCTTGATTTAGAAGCCAATAAAATTGCTGGCTCGGTGCTTGCGCAGCACAGTGAAATTTCGGGTGAGACCGACCCGCAGTTATCGGTTATGTATAACTTTAAGAATGACGATGAAACATTTGGTGCACTTATTTCATTAGTTCGCCAACAGCGTAATCTTCGCCGTGATGGTATTGAATCATGGAGCTGGGCAAAACGTGACATCACTTTAACTGATGGCACAGTTCATAAAAATGTATACAGCCCTGGCGGCGGCGGTTCAGCCATGTTCCTACAAGAGCGTATCCGTACCGGTATTAACTTAGCCATGCAATATCGCCCGACTGATCAATTAGATTTAACCTTTAATGCGCTTGATTCAACACTTGAAGCAAATAACGAAAATCAAAACTTCTTATGGATCCCAGGTTATGGCCAACGTGGAGCTGAGTACGACCAAAATGGTGTTTTAACCCGCGCTGCAGATCCACATTACAATAGCGTAAACCTTATTAATCACGACAAAGTGGGTCAAATGTTAGTCGGCGGTGAGCTTGCATTATCACCAACAGGCAATAACATTCTTGACGAAACCAAAGTACGTAACTCTGAGATTAAAACTAAATCATATGATTTAAAGGCTGATTACCAAGGTGAATTGTGGCTAACCAGTGTACATGTTGGTTATACCGAAGGCAGTGGTGGTTCAGAAGCTGACCGAAGTGTGGGCTGGGAAGGTAACTACGTACACAGCTTTGATACTTCTGGTGTGGAAGATGTACGTACCACATATGGTGCAGATCCTGCAGACGGTAAACAATGGGATTTAGGTTTTTTACGCTACGACAGCAACAATGCTAAAGATGATGAAACGTACTTACAAGTTGATTTTTCGCGCCCAATTGACATCGCTGTCTTTAATAATGTGAAGTTTGGTTTGAAATACCGTGATCATTCTCGCTTTAATACAAAACACACTACCGACAACCGTACAGATTTAAACTGGAATTTGGCTGATTACTCACTTTCAATGCCATCAGATTACCTATCAGGGTTAGGTTCTGACGGCACATTACGTAACTATGCAATCACTGATTCAAATAAAGTTCGTGCTGAAGGTGATGCACTAGACTGGAATTACCGCGTACTAAAAGCAAGTACCTTTGAAGTTGAAGAAAAAATCACCGCTGGTTATATAAAAGCAGATATTGATGTTGATGGTATGCGCGGTAACTTAGGCGTACGTTTAGTGCAAACTCAACAATCTACAGCAGCGTATGTTGGTACCAGCGGTTCTGAAGTATGGACTCATGATGATCGTGACTATTTTGATATATTACCGAGCATCAATTTAGCCGTTGACTTAGATGAAGATTTACTACTTAGATTTAGTGCCGCGCGTGTTATGTCTCGTCCTGATTACGCTGCAATGACACCATCTACATCTTATAACCTTGAAACTAAAACAGGCAGCGGTGGTAATCCTGAAATCGACCCGTACCGTGCTACACAATTTGATACGGGTATTGAGTGGTACTTCAGCGAAGCAGGCTTGTTCTCTGCGGTCGTATTTTACAAAGATATTCAATCATTTTTAGATGTTACACCCAGCCTAGAAACACACGAAGGCGTAGAAATATTAGTAAACCGCCCTACTAATGGTCGTTCTGGACGAATTCAAGGTTTAGAGCTTGGTTATCAACAAGAGATCTATGATGGCTTTGGTGTAAATGCAAACTATACGTTTGTAGATGGCGAAGCAAAAGACGCAGACGGTAACGATACTATTATTCCTGGCAACTCTGAGCACACAGTTAACTTAAGCACTTACTATGAAACAGAGACCTTTAGCACGCGTATTTCATATAATTTCCGTACTGGTTATAACTCAGGCCAAGGCCATGGCTATGTAGATGATTACGGTCAAGTAGATGCTAACTTTACTTATAATGTAAATGATAACTTAGCACTGGTATTCGAAGCCATTAACCTAACTGATGAGCATACGTTTAGCTATCAAGAAGAAGGCGTACAACAAGCACTTACAGGTGTGTATGCTGATGGTCGCCGGTTTGTAGCTGGAATTCGCTTTAACTTTTAAAGTCGTTTTTGTCGAACTCCAAGCTAACACAGGTATTCGACTCTCGCCATGGATGGCAGCCCCTATGCCCAGGGGTTTAAAGCAGGTAGTCATTTGACTATCTGCTTTTTTTCGTTGTAGGCAAATTAAAGTATTACTAAGGCAAACCCGCCCTAGTAATAATAAACAAAACAAGTACAATCAATAGTTAAAAACGTTACTTGGTCAACATCGGCGAAACTTAATACGTGTCAACAAGCGCAGCAATTCATCTTAAAATACAATACATAGGGTTTTGTAGTTACAAATCCTTAGTAATATTGTTTTGCCTGATTTTTACGCCATTAACGAAAGCAGATTTACTCAGCGCGACGCTTAATTACCACCAAGGAAGCTATAGCGAAGCGAAACGTGAATTTTTACAACTTGCCCATTTAGGTAATGCAGATGCGATTTATAATGTTGCAGTGATGTATTTACACGGTCAAGGTGTCGAAAAAAACAAAGCCCAAGCATTTGCTTGGTTTAGTTTAGCAGCAGATTTTGGCCTACTTGATGCTCGCGATACAGCTATGCTGATTGCGGAGCAAACAGATAATAAGCAACCACTTGATGATGCCTATAATGCATTACTAAAACAACTTAGCTTTCAATGGTATGACCAACAATTACGGCCAGAATTAAACGCCAGTCCTGCATTGCATTTGAGCCCTGAACGTCGCTACACAGTCGAGCCTAAATATCCCGAACACGCATACAAAAATGGCATTGAAGGTTGGGTATGGTTAGAGTTTGATATTGATAAAAGTGGCGCAGTCACTGATATTACTTTAATTGATTCATACCCTGAAAAAACCTTTGATAAAGCAATTATTAATGCCGTTAGACGTTGGCAATACCAAGGTAATAACCAAACCTTACCTTACTATAATCGCTCTTTGCTTTACCATTTTACAACCTACAAAGGCAAGCAATACGAACAAAGCTTTAAGAGTCAACAGCGTGAATATAACGAAAAAATATCAGATCTAATCGATGCTGCTGAACAAGGCAACGCGTTAGTCCAATATTATATTGCGAATTGGCTGAGTTCAAATGATTACAATGCTACACGCTTACTAAAATATCATTGGCAACAAGCCAACGCCAATGGTGAGCTCTTGTTACGCTCTGCCGTAAACGGCTATGCTAATTCGCAGTATCGAATTGGTGCAAATATGCTGCGAGGTAAATATGGCAAAGTTGATCGCGAAAAAGGCTTAAACTGGATTTTACTTGCCGCACAAAGTGGTTTTGCTAGTGCGCAATACCGCTTAGGCCGAGAGCTATTAAATAGCCAGTATGTCGATTACGCCCCAAATAAGGCGCTAAAATGGCTAAGAGCCGCAGCGGAACAAGGGCTATTTAGTGCAAAACGCGATATTGCCTTGTTACTTTTTGATTTAAAAAAACCAATGCAGCAAGTCAGCACTGCCCTTAATGAAGCGTTGGCTGGTGATAATGAACACCCACAATTATTATTGTTAAAAGCGAAAATACACGCTGCTGCAGGTAATTCAAATGATGCAAAAAAGTTTGCTAATAGCGCATTAAAAGAGGCGCAAACCCGCAACTGGGATCAAAGTAAGATTAGGCACTTTATTGCGACATTGTCTTAGCTGCTTTGTGTAATAAAATATCTGTCTCAATCCCATCTACTTGGCTAAACACAACTTGACTTCCATCTGCAGAGCTACTGATATTGAGATTAATATCAATATCATAACCATATACACCAAGCTCTTTTATAAATACATTTCGGTTTTGCTGTGTTAAATAACAATACAGCAATAGTTGATGACCTTGACGTAACACATAATAAATCCCTTGTTTAAAAACCGCGGGTTTAAAAAGCTCAAGCGAAGGTAACAACTGCGAAAGCGGTAGTTGATGT
Source organism: Pseudoalteromonas sp. NEC-BIFX-2020_015 (assembly GCF_012952265.1). Taxonomy (NCBI): domain Bacteria; kingdom Pseudomonadati; phylum Pseudomonadota; class Gammaproteobacteria; order Alteromonadales; family Pseudoalteromonadaceae; genus Pseudoalteromonas; species Pseudoalteromonas sp. NEC-BIFX-2020_015. The sequence goes on along the minus strand of NZ_JABCJL010000012.1, from coordinate 27,843 downwards.
TCCAATACCCTCGATAGGTAAGTACGTACATGTAAATCATGTTCTAAGTAGGAACTATTGAGCTGCCATAAAGCATGCTCTTCATCTAATGTTTCAAAATTAGTATTATCTGCAACCAATGTATTACTCATTAGCTGAATATCGTAGCGCCAATCTTGCCATTGTGGTTGCTTATTAATGCCTCGTGCGCTTTTCACTTGATAATAAATACTGTGGCTGTCTTGTGACCAATGCACCCCGTTGAGTTGATCGAAACCAGAAATAATGGGCACTAAACGGCGTGAAAAAGTGTTAATCAAATAGATATTCTGCTGTTCGTCAGCCAACAACACATTGTCACCATTAGGAGAAAAAAGTAGATACTTTGGTGTAATGTCACTGGGTAATGTAGCAATAAGGTTAGCCGTTTTACGCTGTTTATGTTTTAACCATACCTCGATGTGTTTAAACCCTGTGATGCCTTTTCTTTGCAATGAAATAAATGCACTTTGCAGGCCGTCTGGTGATACTGCAGGCAAAATATCCATCCGTGCTGACGATGATAGCTGCATCGTACTTAGGATCTCTGGGGTATCTTTGCTTAGATCTAATTCAATTTGATACAAATTCACCCTTGCCTGCCCTTCAGCATGAGCGATATCTCCGGTTTGCGGGTTAACAGCTAAATCAGCAATAAAACCTAATGGTTGGTGTACTATCTGTTCATTGCCTTGATAATCATAACGACGTAATGCATCATCCCCTAACCAGTAATAATTGTCTTGCGTATCAAATGATAACGGTGCATGGCTATGACGGCTTCGTTTTATTTCATTGCGTTTAAGTGAGCCTGTTAAATCGACCTCACTGACGCTAAACCACCCCTGATCTTTTTCAAGTAACAACATTTTTTTATGGTCGTTTATATCAAATGTGATTGGCTTAAAATCACCGACTATTTCTTGATCTAATAAGGTTGGCGTAGGCGAGAAGCCTAACGTATATTTTACAAGGCGTGGCTGCTCATCTTGCCAATGAGTCGTATAAATAGTGCTTTCATCCACCCAATGTAATTTGCTAGGCCCATGACTTTGTTGGCATCGGGTTAATCTAAATTCAGGGCTCAAACGCCAAGTTTCAATCGCATTCGATACTGGCATAACACGGATATCACAGCTAATAGGATCATACCTAAAGTAAGCAAGCCATTTACCATCGGGTGACCATACTGGCGCTTCTTCTGAATAACCCGAACTTTTAATACTATGTACCGTTTTACTTTGGTGATCATAAACAGCTAAATCAAACTGACTTTGCTGATCGTTTGATTGGCTAAACGCTAAATATCTGCCACTGGGTGAGTAACGTAAAAATACTTCGGCACCAGGAGCTGAAGTAATACGTGATTGATATTCATAGTTTAGAATGGGCACGTTAGGAGAGAGTAAATACTGACTAACTAATGTAAGCCCGGCACCTAAAATTAAGCCTACAGCAACAAATAAAGCAGATATTCGCGGCGTTGTAGGGGTCACTTTTTCTAGGAACGAAGGGGCATCACTTACTTTTGCTATTAGCTGATAACCAACCCGCGGTACAGTACGAATAAACAAAGCCGTATTCTTATCATCATGCAAGCTTTTTCGTAATTGCGTGACCAACTGGCTTACTGAATTATCACTTACAACAACATTAGGCCACAGCGTATCCATAATTAAATCTCGAGATACTGGCTGCCCTTGATTGTTTAATAGTAACTTTAGCAATACCAATTGCTTGGCTTCAACTGCACACCAACTTCCAGCAACTTTTATTTTTAAGGCTGCAAAGTCAACAAGTACATCATTGAGTAATAACTGTTTTGGTATGGTTGTAGGCATCGCTCGTTTTTCACACACGTTAATCTATGGTTAAATAAGCCAAGAAGGCGTATTATAGATAAATATGATTCATCATAACACAGCACATTAATAGCTACTTATTTTATAAGCACTTAATCCGTAGCGAAATTTTCAAATCGTTTTAATTGGGTCGGGTATGACGATAAACACACTAAAATTTGTTAACATAACGATTCTTTTCCCTCTTTGTTTTTTTATGGGTATAACGAGCGCTGTAGCTGAGACTAATAAAAAGCAGCTAGAAACCATACAAATTAGGGGGTTTCATGACAGCGCTATCAAATCACTACAAGATAAACGTGATAGTAATTCGATTATAGAGGCTATTAGCGCACAAGATATCGGTAAATTTCCTGATAAAAATGTTGCTGAAGCACTCCAACGGATCACGGGAATTTCTTTATCACGCGCACAGGGGGAAGGTGAACGCGTAGGTGTAAGAGGCACAACCCCAGAACAAAATCGCACCTTTTTAAATGGCCAAGCTATCGCCTCCGCAGACTGGTGGATTTCAACTCAACCAAACCGTGGCTTTAACTATACCTTATTACCTGCAGACCTCGTCTCTTCACTTGAGGTTTATAAAACACCACAAGCCGATCATAATGAAGGTTCATTAGGTGGCTCTGTTAATATTAAAACACAACGACCGCTGCACACAGATAGCAACCACTTTGTTGCTAACGCACAAGTGCAATACAATGATTTATCTGGCGAATTTGATCCACAACTAGCCATTTTTTATAATTGGACAAATTCAAAAAAAGATTTTGGTGCGCTTATTACTGTAACGCGAAATAAACGCTCACTGCGCCGAGATGGCCTTGAGTCATGGGGCTGGCATGAACAAAATTTTAATAAAAATCCCGATGATACTCTAAGCCCCACGACCAATGAAAATGCTGATATTAAAAACCTTTGGACACCCGGCGGCGGCGGCTCAGCCATTTTTCAACAGCAACGTGTTTTAACCAGTGCCACAGCCAATTTTGAATACCAACCAAACTTAGATTGGAATATACAGCTTAACACCTTGTACTCTGTCCTCAATGCCGACAACAATAATCAAAATTTTTTATGGCAACCAAGTAGCGTATTTGCTCGCGGTGGTAGCATAAGTAATGTACTTATAAACGACAATACATTGAGCTACGCTCGCTACTCACAAGTCCCAGGTGATAATTCGCAAAACTTACCTTTTAGTACTGCAATGGAGGCTATTTGGCGTGATTCACAAATCAATACTAGCAGTGTTCATCTAATTATCAGTCAGCAAGCTCACTTGTGGCAAAATCAATATCAACTTGGTTTTACCAAAGGAGGTGGCGGCTCAAAACAAGATCATACGTCACAGTTTTCAGCGAATACCGCGTTTAGCGTCGACACTAGGCAGCGCAAAAACATTGTTGCCAATTACGACACTTCCCCACTCGATGCAAAATCATGGCAACTCACACAAGCGCGCAACGACAGCCAAGACTCCAATGATCAAGAATTATATTTGCAAGGAGACTTTGAACGCGCTATTGATCATTCAATTATCAGCGCGATAAAAATAGGGGCAAAGTACCGCGATCATCAACGCGATTTTATTCGTTATCGCTCATTCAATGGTGCATTTGATGGCATAGCGCAGCAACTTGACTGGACCTTAGCTGATTACCCAACAACGTTCCCTCAAGGATTTCTAGCTGGTATTGGCAATCAACACACGCTAAAAAATTATAGCTATGCTGATATAGATGCGTTGTCTGCAGACTTCGCAGACATCGATTTTATCCAACAAGAAGAAAAAGCCAGCCGCTTTGATATTCAAGAGCGCACTACCGCAGGTTATGTTAAATTAATGCTTGATGGCGATGAGTACCGCGCGAACCTCGGTGTAAGGCTTGTTAACACTCAGCAAAACTCGGGAGCATACCGACGCATTAGTTCTGTTGGCTCCGAGCAAGATCGTTTTATGTGGCAGCAACATAAAAAGAATTATCTAGACATTTTACCCAGCGCCAACATCAGTATCGATCTCAGCGAAAATATAATCGCCAGAGTAAGTGCTGCGCGAGTAATGTCACGCCCGCAGTATAATCACTTAATGCCTTCAACAAATTATAATGTTACTCAAGCACAAGGCCAAGGCGGCAACCCTGATCTCGATCCTTATCGTGCCAATCAATTTGATTTAAGCGTCGAGTGGTATTTTGATGATGCCGCCCTGCTCTCATTTGCCTTATTTAATAAAGATGTTGAATCGTTTGTTGAATTTAAGCGTAGCATTGAACAACACGAAGGCATTGATATGACAATAGATAGACCGATAAATGGCAGCGGCGGTACTATCCGCGGTGTTGAGATTGGCTACCAACAAGAACTCATTTATGGATTCGGCTTAATCACCAATTATACCTTTGTTAATGGTGATCGCACAGAGAGTGCCTCAGGGCGCAATAATTATGTCCCTGGCACCTCAAAACACACCATTAATTTAACCAGTTACTATGAAAATGATTGGATAAGTTCACGTCTTGCGTACAACTACCGCACTCATTTTGCCACCGGCGTAGGGGAAACCATGATGGATGACTTTGGTCAGCTTGATGGCAGTATTACCTTTAAAGTATCTGATAGTTTTGATTTTGTTATTGAAGCGATAAACCTAACCGATGAGATCACTTACCTGTATGAACGTAATGAATATGCACCAACGGGGATTTACCAAAATGGTCGTCGCTTTTATCTTGGCGTTCGCTATAGTCATTAATCGTCAAATACGGAGCTTAATCGCATTTATTCGTTTGTTAGGTACATCCTGATATAATCCTTCGATAATTAAACTTGCGAAGGAAAATAACAATGCTAAAAACTAGCTTAGCACTGGCGATTGGGCTTACAAGCTCGCTGGCATTTGCCGCAACGCCTTTAACCGTTGAAGATATACCAAAAATTCAATCGGTTATTCAAACCAGCATTAGTCCTGATGGCGACAATGTTGCATTTACCCGCTCTGTACCGCGTGAGCTTTACGTAGACAAAAATGGCACTAACTATAGTGAGCTTTACGTTGTTGACGACCAAGGCGTAGAGCGCCCGTTTATCACAGGCTCCGTTAGTATCAAAAGCATTCAATGGTCTAATGACAGTAAAACGATCTATTTCTTAGCCAAGCTAAATGAAGATAAATTTACTTCACTGTACCAAATTCCTGTAGATGGCGGTCAAGCAAGCAAAGTGCTTTCGTTAAAAGGCACATCAATTTCAAGCTATGAATTAAGCCCAAATAACAAGCAGCTAGCTATTTTAGCTATGCCAGCGGCTGATAAATCTGAAAAAGAACTTAAAAAGCTTGGTTTTATGGCTGAAGTTTATGAACTCGGTTTAAAAAACAAACAACTTTTTATTGTTGAATTAGCCAAAGCTGACAAGCCACTTACTCCTAATGCACTGAACGTTGCCAACTACGTGAGTGATGTTAACTGGGCAGCCAATGGTGATAAGTTACTGGTTAAAACTCAGCCGACCGCTTTAATTGACGATAAATATACAAAGTCACAATGGCACTTATTTGATATTACGAGCAATAAAGTAACCATGTCATTTGCTACAGAAGGCAAATTAGGTGATGCTGAGCTATCGCATGATGGTAAATACATTGCAATCTTAGGCGCAGAAGATAAGCATGATCCATCAACAGGTCGTTTATTTTTAGCTGATACAAAAACCGGCGATGTAACTGACTGGCTACCTAACTTTATGGGCCATGTTGTTGACTTTGAATGGTCTCATAAACGTAACACACTTAACTTTATTGCCAATGTTGGCACACAAAGCTTTGTAGCAACGATTAAAACTGGCTCTAATAAATACAAAAAAGTTATTAAAGAAGGCAAATTTATTGCAGCAAACCTAAGTATATCTGATTCAGATAAAACCTTGGCGCTACGCGGCAATACTGCAACCCACCCTAACGAAGTATTTATTATTCGTGGTAAAAAAACAGAGCGTTTAACTAATTCAAATACATGGTTAGATGACAAACGTTTTGCTAAACAAGAAACTATTTCTCTTAAAGCCCGTGACGGCGTTGAAATTGACGGCGTACTTGTCTATCCACTTGATTACAGTGAAGGTACTCGCTACCCGTTAATCATGTCTGTGCACGGTGGCCCTGAAAGCCATGATAAAGATGGCTGGGTAACTAACTACTCTCGTCCTGGCCAAATGGGCGCGGCGCGTGGTTATGCAGTATTTTATCCAAACTATCGTGGTTCAACGGGTAAAGGCGTTGATTATTCAAAGCTTGGTCAAAACGATTACGCAGGCAAAGAGTTTGACGATTTAGTTGATTTTAAACAGCACCTTGTCGAAATGGGCCTAGTGGATACTAAACGTGTTGGTATTACTGGCGGCTCTTATGGCGGGTATGCGTCGGCATGGGGCGCAACAAAACTGACTGAACATTTTGCGGCAAGCGTGATGTTTGTTGGTGTCACAAACCAGTTGTCTAAATTTGGTACTACTGACATTTCAAATGAAATGAACCTAGTGCATGCGCGTTCATATCCGTGGGATAAATGGCAGTGGTATTTAGAGCGTAGCCCTATTTACTGGGCTGGCCAATCTAAGACACCACTGCTAATCATGCATGGTAAAGAAGATCCACGCGTACACCCGGCGCAATCAATGGAACTTTACCGTTATATGAAAGTGCAAGGTAAGGACGTGCGTCTAGTTTACTACCCAGGTGAAGGCCATGGTAACCGTAAAGTAGCTGCACAATACGACTACAGCTTGCGCTTAATGCGCTGGATGGATAACTACTTAATTGATGGTAAAAAAGACATGCCAGCATTTGAGATCGATCATGCAGCAAAATTAAAAGCAGCGAAAGACGCAAACAAATAACATTATTTTTGCGTTAAATAAGTTAACTGGCCAACGTTCACGTTGGCCTTTTTATTTTTAAACATAGCTATCGTTAGGTGTAATATAAATACTGCTATCAGTAAAACTTACAAAAAAACCTTACCTGAAATTATGAATTTCAAAATAAATCATTATATAACAAAAGCTTAAAATATGGCTTTTACCTTGCAACATTCATTGAAATTAATGAACAATGTAAGGAAAAACCATGAACATTTTTGAAGCACTACGTCACGATCATGACAAACAACGTTCACTTGTCGATGCATTGATAAACACACATGGCGAGTCATCTGATCGACAATCAATCATGAAAGAATTAAAAAATGAGTTAGAAGAGCATGCAAAGTTTGAAGAGCGCTACTTTTATAATCCATTGATATGTGATGATCTTACCCAAGAGAAAGCGCGACATGGCATAGCAGAGCACCATGAAATTGACGACCTAATTGAAAAACTTGAAGACACAAAAATGACTTCATCTGCATGGCTGATTACCGCTAAAAAATTGCATCACCTTGTGCATCATCACCTTGCGGAAGAAGAACATGAAGCTTTTCAACTAGCAGGAAAAGTACTTACTGACACTCAAAAAATAACACTAGCAAAACAGTACACTGAAGCCATGAACTAACCTTTTAGTTCTCCTCTGCCTGCATATAAAACACGCTACCATCTGTGGCGTGTTTACGTACTTTTTTAACCAAGATCATCAAAACCGAAATATATTGTTATAGCGCGTATAACCACTACTAAATTTTTACTGCTTATTATTTAAAGTAAATACTTCACATTGCAATTGATAATGATGTTAATAACCATTATCATACCCACAAAGGTTACACTAACGATTTAGTTATCATTATTAAAGGAAGTACAATGAAATCCCGCCCGCTTTACTTGGCCTCACTGATCAGTGCATTACTTACATCAACGACATTACTTGCAGACGATGTAACAGCAGAAAACATGGAAGTAATGATTGTTACTGCCTCTGGTTATGAGCAAAAATTAATTGATGCACCAGCCAGTGTCTCGGTTGTTTCACGTGAAGATTTACAAAATAAGCCTTTTACTAGCCTTGCGGATGCACTTCGTGATATTGAAGGTATTGATGTAGGTGCGGGACAAGATAAAAACGGCAATATTAGTATTACAATGCGTGGTTTGCCTGCCAGCTATACCCTAGTGTTAATTGATGGCCGTCGCCAAAGTGACGTTGGGAATATTGGCCCAAATAATTTTGGTAATAGCCAATTTATGTATATGCCACCTCTTGAAGCCATTGACCGAATCGAAGTTGTACGTGGCCCTATGTCTACTTTATATGGTGCAGATGCAATCGGTGGTGTGATCAATATTATCACACGAAAAAACCTCGACAGCACGCATGGTAGCGTTACTGTAAGTAGCAATATTCAGACTGATGATCAGTACGGCGATGATAACAAGATCGATTTATACCTTACAGGCCCTACTGGTGTGGAAGGTCTAACCTATGGCGTTCGCGGTAGTTTTTATGACCGCCAAGAAAGTAAGCCTACATACAGTGAAAATTTACCACTTCCAGATGGTAGCATGTGGGTAGATGATGGCAGTTTTGGTGATAAAAAAGTCGTTGCTGCACGTAACTTCAATGCAGGCCTTAGCGTTAATTATCAAATTGATAAACAAAATGACATTACTTTTGAGTATGACATTGCAAAGCAACGTTATGATAATACTCAAGGGCAAACTGGCACGCTTGATAGCCCTAATAGTTTATGGCGTATACGAAAAGGCATTGTGCATCCTCGCGTAGGTTATACACCTTACCAACGTGTTGAACGTGAACAGTTTGTTCTCGCGCACGTTGGCCGCTACGATGCTGGCACTTTAACCAGCAGTATTACCCGTAGCAGCAGTGAAAATTTTGGCCGCTCATTACCATTGAATGTACAAGAACGCTTAGGCGTTCAAGCTATTTGGGATAAAGCAGTACAAGATCAGGGTACTGACAAACCCACGCTAACAGATGAAATTTACACGCAGCTTGATGAAACCTTTTTACCGCGCCCATTACGTGCTCTAAAACTTGATAACCTCATTATTAATACTAAGTTTGAGTCAAACATTGATAATCACTACTTTGTTATTGGCGCACAATATTTTGATGCTGAAATGGAAGATGGCGTATTTGGTATGTATGGTGATGCTTATAAAGCAGGCACAACTCAAGATCATCGTCAAACGGCCGTATTTGCTGAAGATAATTGGGAAATCACCTCTAATTTAACCGCAACGTTAGGTGCACGTTACGATCACCATAACATTTTTGGTTCGCAAGTGAGCCCTCGTGCTTATCTAGCTTACTCACCTGCTGATGAGTGGACATTTAAAGGCGGTATCAGTACCGGCTATAAAACCCCTGAGCCAAACCAATTATTTCCAGGAATTACTGGGTTTGGTGGTCAAGGCACTATTCCATTCGTAGGCACACCTGATTTACAGCCAGAAACTAGCGTTAACTATGAAGTAGCGGCTTACTTTAATGGTATGGATAGTTTCAGCGGTAATATCACAGTGTTTTACAATGACTTTAATGACAAAATAATTCGCCAAGACAGATTACCAAACTGTGAAATAGCCATTGCCGACGAACCTTGTGTAGAAATTGGCAAAGGCTGGGCGGGTATTGGTAGCACCACGTTTAGTCAAGCAGCTAACGTTGATGAATCTGCTACACGCGGTATCGAGATAGCCGCAAATTGGAAGATCATTGACAGCCTATCACTGCGTGGTAACTATACATACACGGACAGCGAAGTTAAAAGTGGCCGTGATACAGGCCTTCCTTTAGTTAACACGCCTAAGAATATGTATAACTTAACACTAGCATGGCAACCATTTGATGATCTGAGTGTGTCGCTTATCTCAGAAATTCGCAGTAATCGTTATCGAGGCACCGCTAATGTATCTGGCCCACAAGGACCTGAAACACAAAAGCTATACTACAAAGCCTATGATTTATATCACTTAGCAGCTACCTATAAAGTAAACGATAGTCTAGCGATAAATGCACGCATTAATAATTTACTGGATGATGATTTATCTAGCCGCTCTTGCTTATTAGCAGCGACAGAAGACGAGTATGAATGCACGTCTGATTATAATACGACTCAAAAAGCCCGTAGTTTTTGGGTATCGATGAGTTATAGCTTTTAATTCAGCATTGCTATAAATTAAAAAGCCCAGCAATGCTGGGCTTTTGTGTTTACAGTTAAATTATGATTTAACTGTAAACTTTACATCTTCATCACGCAGTAAATATAGCGCAAAACATGCCGCCCACATTGGCCAAGCAGCAAAGAATAGTAAGTTATTAAAACCATCAATATATTGGCCGTATGATGAAAGTGTTGATGCGCCATGCATTAAAAATATCAGTCCATAAGTAATACGCTTTTTAATTCCGGCCATAAAAGCTAAAACCAAAATCAATTGCAATGCCCCTAATATATAAGCGACAACATCAGTTGACCCGCTAATCCCATAAAAGTGCTCAAATATACGTGCACTGTGCCCTGGGTTTACAAATTTATCCAAGGTCCACATAAGCATTACAATAAAAACACCTAAACGTAATGAAAAAAGAGACCATTGCAAGCGATTTTTTAAATCCGATGAGAAAGAGTGAGACATTTAAATTCCTTAAATTAAGTGTTGTCATTTCAGTAATGAATCTAACAAGACCGTCTTTTTAAAGTTTTATTGCATAACTTTTACTTTTTATGAGCCTTACAGGCTAGGCTGGAATAGGCTAATGGATATGGTTGAAGCTACTGAGCTATTAAAAACGCTGCAGCAGGATACTAACTTGTGATCAAGAGACAGACACGGATGTGGATAAGGGGTGTGAGCAGGACGCACAAGCTTTGCTCGGTTTTTACTTATTCTCACATGGATGTGAGCCAGTAGAATAACGCAGGAGCAGTTATCGAGCCCGCTAGGGTACAAACCTCGCGCCTCGATTAAATCGCCCCTAGATTAAACAAATTTCAATCCACAAAGGTCAACACGCCCTAATATCCTGTATCTAATTAAATTAATCAGTATCAATGAAAGTATTTTTAAAACCTTACGGTCTAATCCATCGTATATAACATATTTAACCACAGCGAGAGAGTTTTGAAATACGCATTTTTAGCACTTAGCATTTCCCTTAGCTTTTCAACATTGGCAAAAACTAATGACCCTATTGAGGTTATTCAAGTATCTGGTGAAGCGGTGAAACTTCATAGTCTTTCACCAAAAGATAGCACTGTTGATGGACCGTTTGGTGATAATTTAGCGCTGTCAGATATTGCACGTGCAGTAACACCAATTTCGAGTGCGATGATCGAACAACTTAACATTACGACCCTACAAGACATGCTCGCAGTGGCTCCAAACAGTTATTCTGCAAGTGGCTTTGGCGCGCCAAGCTTGCCAACTTTACGCGCTCAACTAGGTGAATTATTTCAAGATGGTGTTCGCCGCCAAGCGGGGAATAATGGGTTTGGGATCCCAGTTTCATTTAATGCCATTGAACAAATAGATGTAGTAAAAGGTGCGCCACCGGTACTTTTTGGTAGTAGTCAGCGTAACGGGGGATTTGTAAATTTACGCTCAAAAACAGCCAGCACTGATCAGCAGCAAGGTAAAGTTCAGCTGTCAGCAGGACGTTGGGATCAATATCGGGCGCTAGTTGATTACAGTGCGCCTATTGTTGAAGGCCAGAGCGGCTTTAGAGTCAGTGCTGAACATATCGATAACGGTAGCTTTTACGACTACGCAGGATATGAAAGTGATAGTTTGTTTGCTGCACTGCGCTTTTTACCAGATGACAAAAGCAGCTGGGATCTCAACTTTGAGCTTTACAGTGTAGATTATACCGACAACGCTGGTATAAATAGGCCAACTCAAGCATTAATTGATGATGGCCTTTATATTACTGGTCAAGGCGTACAGCCAAATGGCAGTAACGTGCCTGGTGCAGGTGCTATTGTGTCACCAACGGGGCAAGTTGTGATCCCGAGAAACCAAGTTTTAACCGATCCAGATAATATCAATAATGCCACAACGTATTTATTTCACAGTATTTATAAACGTGAATTAAACAACCAAGCAACGCTTAAAAACATTACTTACTTTCAGCATTTACAGCGCGAGTCACTCGCTAAAAATAGCTTTGTTGAAATTATTGATGGCGCAGACACAGCACAAAACCGTACAGAACTGAGTTATCAATGGAATGATTCTCATACAACGATATTTGCATTTGATGTACGTTATAACAAAGTGAAAGGCTATAGCCAATTTACGACTGAGGCCGATTTACCGATTGATTTAACTGGGCCGCTTGAAAATCGCCGCATTCCTTTAACCGCACAGCAACAAGCGCGTTTAGTTGAACTGCGCCCCGGTGTTTTTGTCTCTCCTGGTGCGCAATACGATATAAACAATGATGGCAATGGTGATTTTTCACTATCTGACACCACTGACTCAACCAGCTGGCAAACAGGTGTTGCATTTCAACACGACAGTCAATGGACAAATAAACTGCGCACCAGTATTGGCTATAGACTAGATTATTATGATGTAGTAGCCAAAGATGCGCTCCCGCCACAAGGACACAGTGCCGCGCAAGACAGTATCTATGAAACGCTGTATTCAGGTCAGGCAAGTATCAATTATAAATTTATCCCAAGCACTACAGGCTATATTGCCGGCAGTTATAATCAAGCTACGTCAAACAGTATGGCAGGTGGTCACACGCTTGGCAGTGATAACAAAATTAGCGAGCAAAACTTTGCAACCGACAACACATTGCTTGAAGTGGGTGTAAAATACGCGCCAGAGGATAGCCCATGGTATATTGACGGTGCGGTATTTAATCAGCGTCGTAGTTTACGAAACCGTGATGGTAGTAATACTGGCATTCGCACTCAAGGTTTTGAAACCCAGTTATTTTATGATGCATCCCCTTATTGGTTAAGTGCAGGCTATAGCTATATTGATGCTCGCTATGATAATTCAGCGAGTAGCCAAGACTCAAGTCAAGTGGCCGACGCCTTTGATAATTCACGCCCAGACATCATCAATGGTACAAGTGTTGGCGCACCCAGTTTTACTGCATTTGCGCCTTCAACGCAGCGAGTACAAGGCATTCCAGAGCAATCCGTGAGTATTAATGGAGGCTGGTCTATCTTAAGCAATTGGCAAATTGGCTTTGGTGGTATTTATACAAAAAGCTACCCGCTTGATTTCTTAGCAACCGTTAATATTCGTGATCAATACACATTAAATATCAATACAAGTTATGACTTTACTGGGCAAACAAAGCTGCGATTAGATATTAACAACGTTACAAATCAAGACAACTGGCGACCCGTGTTTGAGGGCGGTTACTTTGGCTCGACCTTAGTATTTCCTGAGCTACCAATTAATGCCAAGCTGACATTTCAGCACAGCTTTTAAGAGCGAACCCTATGTTTAAAAAAATTACCTTACTTATTGTTGCTTTGCTCACCATTGGGCTGTTTTTTCACTTTGATTTACATCAGCTTTTAACACTTGATGGGTTAAAAGGATCAATGGATCAATTTAACCAATACAAAGAGCAATCCCCTTTATTAGTCATTGGTGGATTCTTTCTATTATACGTTGTCGTAACAGCCCTATCGCTACCAGGGGCGGCAATTTTAACCCTTGCAGCAGGTGCTTTATTTGGCTTAGTTGAAGGCTTATTAGTTGCCTCATTTGCCTCAACCATTGGCGCCACATTAGCCTTTTTAGTATCGCGTTACTTATTACGTGATGCGATTAAAAAGCGTTTTCCTGAGCGTTTAGCCGCAATTGATGCTGGCGTTGAAAAAGAAGGCAGTTTTTACTTATTTACCTTACGTTTAGTGCCGGTATTCCCGTTCTTTTTAATTAACTTATTAATGGGGGTTACGTCAATCAAGTCATGGACTTTTTACTGGGTAAGCCAAATTGGTATGCTGGCAGGTACTTTTGTGTTTGTTAATGCAGGCACTCAACTGGCACAAATTGACAGTTTATCGGGTATTTTATCGCTTAACTTGATCTTATCATTTGTGTTGCTTGGCATATTCCCATTAATAGCGAAAGCAATCCTCAACACGATTAAAAAGCGCCGTGTTTATAAAAACTATACTAAACCTAAACAATTTGACCGTAACATGATAGTTATTGGTGGTGGTGCTGGTGGCTTAGTGACAAGTTACATTGCCGCTGCTGTTAAAGCGAAAGTGACCTTAATTGAAGCGGGCGAAATGGGCGGTGATTGCTTAAATTACGGCTGTGTACCCAGTAAAGCAATTATCAAAAGCGCCAAAATCGCGGAGCAAATTAAGCACGCCGATAAGTACGGCCTAGAAAATAGCACACCGCAATTTTCGTTTAAAAAAGTAATGGCACGTGTGCATCAAGTGATTGCTGATATTGCCCCACACGACAGTGTTGAACGTTACACAAATTTAGGAGTAGAAGTACTTAAAGGCTACGCAAAAATTACTGACCCTTGGACCGTTGAGATTAAACTCAACAATGGTGGCACACAAACTCTTACTGCTCGCACCATTGTAATCGCCACAGGCGCACGCCCATTTGTGCCGCCACTGCCAGGCATTGAAGATGCAGGTTATGTCACAAGCGATACGTTATGGAGCAAATTTGCCGAGCTTGATGAAGCACCTAAAAAACTCGTGGTGTTAGGCGGCGGGCCTATTGGCTCCGAGCTTGCGCAAAGCTTTGCACGATTAGGCTCATCAGTAACACAAATCGAAATGGCTGATCGCGTGATGATCAAAGAAGATACCGAAGTATCAGAGTTTGCAACATACGCCCTTAAAGCAAGTGGTGTGAATATATTAACTAATCACCAAGCATTACGTTGTGAAAAACGCGGCGAGCAGAAATTCATTATTGTTAAGCATGCTGAGCAAGAGCTCGAAATTGAATACGATGAGCTACTGTGTGCCGTTGGACGCAGCGCCCGTTTAAGCGGTTATGGTCTTGAAGAATTAGGCATTGAAACCAACCGCACTATCGTGACCAATGAGTACTTAGAAACCCTTTACCCTAATATTTTTGCGGCTGGCGATATTGTCGGCCCGTATCAATTCACCCATGTAGCCGCTCATCAAGGGTGGTACGCCGCAGTCAACGGCTTATTTGGGAATTTGAAGAAGTTTAAAGTGGACTACCGCGTGATCCCATGGACTACCTTTATTGACCCTGAAGTCGCCCGCGTGGGTATAAACGAGCAAGATGCGATTGACCAAGGTATTGATTATGAAATCACCCGCTTTGAATTTAAAGAGCTTGACCGCGCAATTACCGACAGTGCCACGCAAGGCTTTATTAAAGTGATCACACCAAAGGGTAAAGACAAAATACTCGGTGTTACTGTGGTCTCTGAGCACGCTGGCGATTTAATTGCTGAGTTTGTACTGGCGATGAAACATGGTTTAGGCCTTAATAAAATTTTAGGCACTATTCACAGCTACCCAACCTGGGCTGAGGGCAACAAATACGCCGCAGGAGAGTGGAAACGCGCCCACGCACCGCAAACGGTACTTAATTGGCTAGAGAAATACCATACATGGCGTCGAGGGTAGTATTTTGAAATCATTATTTTTTATTGTATTAACGAGTCTGCTATTTATAACGCATGCTAAAGCTGATGATTCACTTCATCAGCCTTGGCAGCAACTGCTCAGCAGCCACGTAAAATCGATTAACCACGGCGTTAGTACAGCAGTAGATTACAGCGCATTTAAAAAGCAACATGCACAACTAAAAGGTTACTTGAGTACCATTAGCGATGTTACCCAAGCGCAATTTGAACAATGGGATAATGCGCAGCAGTTGGCTTTTTTGATCAACGCATACAACGCATGGACGGTCGAATTGATTCTAACTGAATACCCAAACATTGAATCAATTAAAGACTTAGGGAGTTTTTTTAGTTCCCCGTGGAGCAAAGAGTTTGTGCCATTATTAGGCGAAACCCGAAGCCTAGATAATATTGAACATACGCTTATTCGTGGCAGTGGTAAATACAACGAACCGCGCATCCACTTTGCGGTTAATTGTGCCAGCATCGGCTGCCCGGCACTGCGCGAAGAAGCGTATACTGCCGCTAAACTTGATACTCAACTTGAGCAACAAACTCAGCGATTTTTAGCTGATATAACCCGTAACTATGTAAAAGATAACACGCTTTATTTATCTTCTATTTTTAAATGGTACCAAGATGATTTTGAAAATAGCTTTCGTGATACGCAATCATTACAAGCATTTATCTTATTATACCCAGATGCGCTAAACTTAACGCCAAGTCAACAAGCAAAACTTAAAAGTAACACCATGAAAGTGAAATTTTTAGATTACAACTGGGCATTGAATGACAACCAGTAATTATCTGTTATTACAACCAAAGCGTATTAAACACTACGCCTTGGTATTTATTGCTATGCTTAGTTTTATATTTTCATCAAACAGCGCTGCAAAAAATTGGCAAACTGTGCTCGATAACGGCCAAAACCACAGTGTATATTTTCATGCTTGGGGTGGCGACCCACAAATAAATGCCTATATTCAGTGGCTTGCACAGCAAGTTAAGCAGCAATATAATATTGATCTACACCATATCAAACTCACCGATACCAGTGAAGCTGTAAGCCGCGTTTTAGCTGAAAAATCAGCAGGTAATCACAGCGAAGGAAAAGTCGATCTTATTTGGATCAACGGTGCAAATTTTGCGGCAATGGCAAAGCACGGTTTACTAACGCCTAATTGGGCCACTAAATTACCTAATTTTTCATTAACTAATCCCGCAAAAAACCCAGCGATGAGTTTAGACTTTGGCGTGCCAACTCAAGGCATGGAATCACCGTGGGGGCAAGCTGCACTTACTTTTTACTACGACAGCGTTGCAATAACTTCGCCACCTAAAACTCTCACGCAATTACTTACTTGGAGCACACAACATAAAGGTCGATTTACTTATCCCAAACCGCCTGATTTTATTGGCGTAAGCTTTTTAAAGTATGCACTGATTAGTTTAACGCCAGCATCACTACAAGCGAAGCTTTATCAACCTGTTACAAAGCAAAACAGCACTTTATTACTGCCTAAATTATGGCAGTTTTTAGATACACTACACCCTAATTTATGGCGTGCAGGCCAGCATTTTGTCTCTAGCAGCACCGCACTTAGACGTTTAATGGGTGATACTGAATTGAGCCTTGCCATGACATTCTCAGCGCCCGAAGTCCCTGCTGCTGTCACCCGCTTTGATCTCCCCACCAGCATTCGCAGTTATGCTATGAGTGATGGTAGCCTCAGTAATATTCACTTTGTTGCGATACCTTACAATGCAGCGCATACAGACAGTGCTAAGTTGCTCGCTAATTTCATGCTCAGCGTAAATGCACAAGCTAAAAAGCAACGCCCAACTACTTGGGGTGATAATACCGTATTGGATTTATCTATTTTAGCTGCAGATCAAGTAACTCAATTCCAATTATCAAACCCGCACCCAAGCAGTTTAGCGCCAAACCATAATAGCCCAGCCCTTGCAGAGCCTCACCCAAGTTGGGTAAAAGTAATTGAGCAACAATGGCTTGAACGATATGGAGCGCAATAATGATACACGCGCGTGATATATTTACTCGGAGCATAAAATTAACCCCCACGCTATTAATGGCGCTATTAGTGATCCCAGTTGTAGGTGGACTAATTGGTGTATTATTACCCGCGTTTGGCTATATCCCTGCACTTGATAAAACCACGTTTACCCTTCGCGGTTTTTATTCGCTATTTAATACCGCTGGTTTTGCAAACATGCTGCTACTGAGTGCGATTAGCAGTCTTGTTAGCACGTTATTGGCATTTATTATTACCGTATTAATTTTAGCCTGTTATTTTAATAGCCCTTGGCTTTATCGTATCCAGCGTTTATTGGGGCCTATTTTAGTGATCCCCCATGCCGCCGCGGCAATTGCAATTAGCTTTTTGATCACCCCATCAGGCATGATTTCGCGCTTATTTTCTCCTTGGCTTAGTCAATGGGACAGCCCACCTGATTGGATGTTTCCACACGATTCATGGGGAATAAGTATGGTGCTAGGCTTAACGTTAAAAGAGCTACCTTTTTTATTACTGATGGCGCTAGGTGCCCTTGCCCAAGCCGATTTAGGTGCAAAACTACGAGCCCAACATAAAGTCGCTTTGAGTTTAGGTTATTGCCCTATGACCGCTTTCTTTAAAGTAGTATTACCTAACCTATACCCATTTTTACGCTTACCAATTTTAGCCGTACTTGCTTATGCCAGTGCCAGTGTTGAAATACCGCTGATCCTTGGTCCAAATGCGCCTCCTACACTCGCGGTTGCTATTATGCATTGGTTTAACGATGTTGATTTAACCTTGCGCATTCAAGCCTCTGCGGGAGCAATCATGCAATTACTGTTGACCATGGGCTTGTTACTCAGTTGGTGGCTACTTGAAAAGCTCACAAAAAAGTTTAGCCATGGCAGCTTAATCAACGGCAGACGCGAATATGCTGGGCAACTTATTCAGCGTTTTACTCAGGTATTAACGGTTATTTTGCTCAGTATAATTATGCTCTCATTAGCGGGGCTCATTCTATGGTCATTTGCAGGGTATTGGCGTTTTCCTGATGCGTTGCCATCACAATTTGTGTTACTGCATTGGCAGCATGCTTTACAACAAATGCAAACACCTTTACTTAACACGGTTGTTATCGGGTTTGTTGCTACCTTAGTGGCTGTTATTTTGACCTTATTTACCTTAGAGGCAGAACAATTACGTACGCGCAATTTATCCAATTTTGCCAGTTTACTGATTTACTTGCCTATGCTGATCCCAAGCATTGCGTTTTTATTCGGCTTAGTCTGGTTGCAGGAGCAAGTTGGTAGCCATCATGCGTATTTTAATGTGATATTTGGGCATTTATTATTTGTACTGCCCTATGTGTTTTTATCATTAGCAAGTGGTTACCGACGTTTAGACCCTCGTTTTTCTCACCTTGCGGCAAGCCTAGGAGCCACGCCCAGCAAG
The DNA here is from genome assembly GCF_012952265.1 of Pseudoalteromonas sp. NEC-BIFX-2020_015. Lineage (NCBI taxonomy): Bacteria > Pseudomonadati > Pseudomonadota > Gammaproteobacteria > Alteromonadales > Pseudoalteromonadaceae > Pseudoalteromonas > Pseudoalteromonas sp. NEC-BIFX-2020_015. Next base: position 8,911 of record NZ_JABCJL010000012.1, on the reverse strand, counting down.
GTATTTTTACGGGTAAAACTACCACAATTATTAGCGCCTATTCTGATTGCATTCGCACTTGGCTTAGCGGTTAGTTTTAGTCAATATTTACCCACGTTACTCAGCGGCGGCGGGCGTATTAACACCATTACCACCGAAGCCGTCGCCCTTGCAGGTGGTGCAAGTAGGCGTGTCAGCGCAGTCTATGCATTAATTCAAATGTTGTTACCTGCTATTGCGTTTTTTCTAGCTTGGTTTATCCCTAAGCTCGTTTTTGCAAAACAAACTGCATCCCCGCATAAATTTCAACATCCAACCTTAAAACAACAACCTAAGGCCTAATATGCATTCGTCACTTAATATAAAAAACCTCACTATTTGGCGAGAAAAAACGCAACTTATCTCCTTAAATGAACGCATTAAAGGCGGTGAAGTTCTCAGTATTATGGGTCCATCAGGCAGTGGTAAATCAACGTTACTAAATTGGTTAACTGGCATGCTGCCACATGGTTTTAGCGCACAGGGGACCTTGCTTTTAAACGAACAAAACATTACTCAGTTAGCCAGCCATCAACGTCATGTGGGGTTACTGTATCAAGATCCTTTATTATTTCCGCACTTAAATGTAGCTGATAATATTGCCTTTGCGATGCCTAAAGGGAATAAAAAGCAGCGTATAGAAAAAATCAACAACTCGCTAACACAACTAGGATTAGAGGGCATGGCAGCACGCCACCCACATAGTTTATCAGGCGGGCAACAAGCAAGGGTTGCGCTTTTACGTGTATTACTGAGCGAGCCAAAAGCAATTTTACTTGATGAACCGTTTAGTAAACTTGATGCAACACTGCGAAAAGATACCCGCGAGCTGGTATTTGAGCAAATTCGTCAACGCCAACTTCCCGCAGTAATGGTCACCCATGATGACAGCGATGCACATGCTGCTGGGGGGAAAGTAATTACTCTCAGCGCACATATTCAGGAAACAACATGTTAGATAAATTTATTACACCTGTTATAAAACCACTTTTAAAACCTGTGGTTATAATACTGGATAAGTGTGGCCTCAATGCCGATAAGCTCACTGTTATTGGCTTTATTATTGGTATGCTTGCCTTACCATTACTCGCGTTTGAATTTTATTATGGCGCTTTAGTGGTAATCATTTTAAATCGCGTGTTTGATGGTTTAGATGGTGCTCTTGCGCGTCATCAACAGCAAAGTTCATCAGCGGGTGGGTTTTTAGATATTTGCCTCGACTTTTTATTCTACGGCGCGATTGTACTAGGTTTTGCTTTAGCCGATCCCGCACAAAATGCTGTTGCCGCAGCCGCATTATTGCTGGTTTTTATTGGCACAGGATCAAGCTTTTTAGCCTTTGCCATTGCCGCTGAAAAATTTAGCTTAGCTAAACCTCAGTTTAAATATAAAAGCTTTTACTATTTAAACGGCTTAACTGAAGGCACTGAAACCATCGCATTTTTCGTCGCGTTTTGTATTTGGCCGCAGCACTTTAGCTTGCTTGCATATAGTTTTGCAGTACTTGGCAGCATCACTATTTTTACGCGTATTCATGGTGGTTATCATACTTTAAGGCAAATAAATAATGACGAATGAAGCACTGTGGCGATTAGGCGCGTTTCTTACTATTTTGACAGTTATGATGATAGTAGAAGCAATGAGCCCTGCGCGCACATCACCTGTGGCGGCACGTAAACGTTGGTTTGCAAATTTTTCGTTAGTCGTACTGGCTTCAGTACTAGCTCGACTAACCATTCCCATCGGTTTAACCAGCGTCGCGCTTTATTGTCAACAACACACAATTGGTGTATTTAATCAATTTACGTTACCTTTGTGGCTGGCGGTAGTTTTGAGCTTACTGCTCCTCGATATCGTTATTTATTGGCAACATCGGTTATTTCATAAAGTGCCGCTGCTGTGGCGCTTGCACCGCGTTCACCACGTAGACCCTCATGTTGATACTAGTACAGGCCTGCGCTTTCACCCGCTTGAGATTATTTTAAGTATTATAATCAAACTGATTATTGTAGTCCTATTAGGCGTGCCAGCATTAGCGGTATTAATATTTGAAATTGCCCTCAATGGCTTAGCATTATTTAACCACGCGAATATTAGCCTGCCAAATAAAGTCGAACGTGTACTGCGGTATGTACTTATTACCCAGCAATTACATCGTATTCACCACAGCCAAACTGTGACTGAAACCAACAGTAACTTTGGTTTTAGTGTAACGTGGTGGGATCGCCTATTTGGCAGTTATACGCCCTATGCAAAACTAAGTGATGATACTCTTAACATTGGCTTAAAAGAATTTAGTACATCAAACTCACACTCACGTTTAGTCTCATTAATAGTCATGCCATTCAAAAAGTAACGACTGATAGGTTCTTTATCGAGTCCTTGGGTTATTTATTCGTTTATGTCGGTTCAACCTTAAATCATGTCGGTTCACGCGAATAGTGCTGAACACACGAATAAAATCTCCTACATTCCCTATCAACAGCACGTTACACCGCACACAGTTTGATAAGGAATATAATAATGAAAGTAATCACTAAAACAGCCATCACCTTGAGTTTATTGAGCCAGTTTAATGCACACGCAATTGATTTACGTGTAGATAATGTTCGTCTATATCAAAATAGTACTGCTAATTTTTCACCCCCAAGCACGCTTTATATAGAAAACGGAAAAATAGTTACTATCGCTAAAGCAACCGATACGAAGCAAAAAGCAGATGCCACTATAAACGCTAACGACCAATTTGCACTGCCAGGACTAATTGATTTACATGTTCATTTGGGCTCGTCAGGCAGCAACTTCTCTGAGTTTCAATACTTGCCTGTTAAGTCGCATTTTAATTCGAATCTTTATTTAGGCGTCACAAGCATAGTCGATTTGTTTTCATTTAAGCAAACCCTTGATGAAGCTGCACAATTAAAAGCGACACACGTAACGCCTAACTTATTTTATGCTGGTACGTTATTCACCAATCCTGGCGGGCATGGCACCCAATTTGGTGGCAGTGTGTACGAAATTACAAAAGATGAAGATATTGATACATTATGGAACAAGCATATAGCCACTAACCCACATATTACTAAAGCCGTTATTGAAACATTCGGTGGTATGGGAAAATCGTTAACTGACAGTCAACTCACTGAGCTTGGCAAACGTTCAAAAGCCGCTAATTTACCTTATTTTGTGCATGTATCAACGTTACTTGATGGTAAACGCGCTATCAAAGCAGGCGCGACTGCACTTGCTCATGGGATTAATAATGAAGCCATTGATGAAGAATTTATTACCTTAATGAAGCACCACAGAGTAACTTATATACCAACACTGGCTGTGTATCATAATCACAGTGACGAAAAACATAACCATGGAGTAAGTTCACAAAGCCAATTACTAAGAACAGTGCCCGCTAAATTACAAAAATGTTTATTTGAAAAAGTACCAGCCCCATCTAAGTGGACAGACAATGCATGGCAAGCTCGAAATACGGCCTACGCCAATATTAAAAAGCTCCATCAAGCAGGCGTTGTTATTGGCACAGGATCAGATGCGGGTAATCCGTACACATTACACGGCACAGGGCTTCACAATGAGCTAGATGCGCTCAAAAAAGCAGGGCTATCAAATGACCAAATAATTAATGCGGCGACGCTCAATGGTGCTCAAGCAATAAACCAAGGCGCCCATATTGGTAAATTAGCACCAGGATATGAAGCCAGTTTTGTATTGCTTGCACAAAATCCACTCGTTGATCTTAAATCGCTTCATAACATTGCAGAGGTATTTAAATCAGGACAAAGAATCGATCGTCCAAAATTAATAGCTGAAAATAAAACCATAGAGCCACAAGGCCCAGCCTGTAACCCAACAATTACAAGCCGTAAAGCACACATAATGATAGACGACTTTATTGGAGAGTCACCATGGCAAGCATTAAGCGACAAAGTAATGGGCGGACAATCATCCGTTGAACTAAAGTCAGAAAAACAAAGCTTAACAATTAACACAGCAGTTGCTAAGGCAACTAACTTTGGTGCATGGGCGGGCGCTGAAATAAAATACCCGCAACTAGTTGATGCATCTACATTCAAAGGTATCCGCTTGACTTATAAAGGGTCAAGTGTACCATTTGCACTGTCTATTTATCATAGTGAAGTAAAAGACTGGGATAACTTTTCTGCACTTCTACTACCTAGCAATGATTGGAAAACCCTTGAGATCCCATTTAGTGACTTCAAGCAATTTGGCTTTGGTAATCAAGTGAAATGGTCAGCAACTAAACTCTCTGGTTTTAACTTAATGTGGCGAAAAATGCCCGGTGCCAGTGACGACATCTTAAGAAACACACTTGAAATAAAAGAACTCGTGTACTTTTAAAAGTCATTTAACCTAAACTCTAGGGCGTGTTGACCTTTCGTGATTGATTTTGCAGCAGTATGTTTGGTATTTAGGCAAGGCAGCGCCTATGCAGTGTGGTTGTTCCCCATAAATAGGCGATAACGCAGGATAAATGCCAAACATGCGCTGCCCAAAGGGTTCTTCCTAGGGGCGATTGACTCTTTGTTGCTCGGTTTTTACTTAGCCCGCTAGGTTACAAACCTCGCGCCGCGATTAAATCGCCCCTAGATTGAACAAGTTTCAATCCACAAAGGTCAACACGCTCTAGTTTACACTATTAAAACCAAAATTAGCCTTTGTTTTGGTTTTGTATAAACTGCCATATAACTTTAAAAACAAAATGACCAAAATGTTTAAACAGCCTTTTTTTAAATATAGCTTTTTTATATTACTTGCCATTGATATCGCCTATGCATTAGGTATTGTTATTGCAACTTCTTCACCTATTTCAGGCGGCACTGCTCTTGCAGCACTCGTATGGTTTGTAACCTTTTATTGGTTACCTGTTTGGGCAGCGGCTATTTTAATTTTTTATTTAAGATCAAAAAACATAAATAAGCTTGCACTTGAATGGTTAATTGTAACCTCATTTATGGCGCTAGGTAACACCATCACAGACTTGACGTTAACCACCCTGTTTGACCAATACCAACCATTAGGAATTTTTGTAATATTTAATGGCTTGTTTTGGGGATCAGGTATTTACTTAGCAACGATTTATATAGAGAGTAAAAAAAAGGTGGTAACTGAAAAGCACGCTCGCAAACAAGCTCAATTAGCCACCTTACGCTATCAGCTAAATCCACACTTTATGTTTAACAGTCTCAATACTATTTCGGCTTATATTCATACCAACCCAGATTTAGCCGATGAAGTACTGCACGAGCTAGCTGATATTTTGCGCTACTCATTAGATACCGCAGAGCAACAACTTATCCCTCTGCAACAAGAACTTGCTATTATTGAGAAATATTTAAATATTGAAAAAGCACGGTTTGGTGAAAAACTCCAGATAAACTACAACATCCCCACGCCGCTTAAAAATATAAAAATACCCCCACTCCTTATTCAGCCCATTATTGAAAATGCCGTTAAGCATAATGCCCAACAAACCAAACTAATCCTAAACATTGCTATATCTACAACTGATAACGGCATAAAAATTATTATTAGCGATAATGGTAAAGGCTTTAACCAACACGTATTACAACAAGGTTATGGCAAAGGTGTTGGAATGAAAAACATGCAGCAACGTATTCAACAATTAAGTAATAGTAAAGTCATGCTAAGTAATAATAATGGTGCAGTAATCACATTGGATATAACATTATGAACGAACACACACCCGCTGCAAACAGTGAAAAAATTCGCTTAGTGTTTGCAGATGATGAACTCCCTGCACGTGAAAAGCTAAGCCATCAATTAAGTTTAATGGACAATATAGACGTGGTTGGAGTTGCTACAAATGGTAAAGAAGCTATTTCGCTGATCAACTCACTCACCCCAGACGTTGTATTACTGGATATTCAAATGCCTGAAATCAATGGCTTAGAGTTAGTTGATTTACTTAACTACCAACCCATGATTATTTATACGACTGCGTACGATCAATTTGCAATTGCAGCTTTTGAACATGCCTCAATAGATTATTTGTTAAAGCCATTCCCTATTGCCCGATTGAAAAAAGCACTCGCCAAAGTACAAGCCCAGTTGAACCAACAACACGCCGTAGCGCATGTAAATAAACAAACTGTACAGCCTCAATTTTCACATAATGAAAATAAGCTCAACAAATTGATCAGTAAAAATGGCGAAAGAATATTTCTTTTATCACCAGCAGACATTAAATTTATAAAATCAGAACAAGGAAACAGTTTAGCTTGGAATGGGGAGGTATTTTATCACTTAACTGATACCTTAGATCAGTTAGAACAAGCTCTATCATCACAAAGCTTTATTCGTATTCATCGCAGTTACCTCGTTAATATCGATCATATTAAAGAAATTCAACGTTGGTTTAATGGCAAGCTCATGGTGATTATTAATGATGAAGAAAAATCAGAGCTCAGTACTAGCCGCGCAGGTGCTGATAAACTAAAATACATACTACGTATTTAAGCACTCTGTTATTTGAGCATAATGTAAACCAATATGCATGTTAAAGCGTATATATGTACATAAAAGACTAACAGAGCAATTTATGTTTTCACTATTTAAGAAAGATCCAACCAAAAAATTAAATAAACTTCTTTCGATTAAGTTAAAAGAAGCGATGGAAGCTCAACGCAAAGGTGATATACGCACATATTCTCAACTCACTTTTGAAGCAGATCAAATAGACAAACAAATAATTGAAATAGAACAAAAAAATACACAAGCATAATAACTAAGCTAAATTACAGATCAGAAATAAAACAAGTACGTTTTAACTAGCCCCGTATTTTTAATATACGACAGACATTAAAAAGCCGCAATTAATGCGGCTTTTAGAAGCTATATTAATGTATTAGCTGCCTGAACCAGTAGTACCCGTTGTAGTTTGACATACCACTTCAAGCGCTAAAGACTCAGCTGTACCATCGGCTGTAATCGTTGTAGTTGCTTTAGTCGTATCGCCAACTAGTGGAGTACGCGCATTAACAAATACATTGTATGTGCTGCCTTCAACTAAATCTGCAAGTGTGAATGTTCCCGCAGTACCAGAAGCCAGTGTTTTAGCCTTACCAGCTAAGCTATAACTAACAACAGCATTACTCATATCAACCGTTTTAGTTGTATCATTTGCACACGCAGCCGTCACTGCAAAGTCTTCATTTACTAACGTAGCTGGGTTTGCCAGTACCACTGCAGCAGTACCACACACATTAACTTCGCCATCTGAAGTAAACCAAGGTGTTCCGTTAACATCAAATACTTTTACAGTTGCTTTAGCATTTGCTGAAATGCCAAAGCGCTTTGTATTTAATGGTGAAACAATAACATTACTCGCCGCATTGGCTCTTAAATAGCTTGTAGCACTTGCATCTGATGAGCTCATAGATACATACAAACCTGATGCAGGCACTGCATCACCACTTAAGTTTACTGCAATACCGTCAGTACAAATAGGAGCACTTACAGTTGAGGCGAAAAAGGTTAAATGCGTTGTTTTAAAAGTACCAGTGTAAGTATTTGTCTGTGCGTTTAAAGCACCCACTTCTACTTTGTTAGTTTCACTTGCCCACACACCTGTATCTTCATTGTGTGATTTAAGACCTAGCATATCACCCGGCTGAATAGCTTCACCATTGAGCATGGTCGTCGCCGGAATAGTCATTGATACTGTAATTGGGTCTGAGAATTTTTTAACTTTTTTGCCTGTGCCATCAGCCATCGTTACATTTGCAACACCTACTGATTTTACAATTGACGTAGCATCTGCATTATTTAAACCAGCAGGAACGATTGATGAAGCTGCACCAGTCGATGAGTCAGCGCCATTAACTTTTAACGTGATTTCGCCTGAAACTGGTTGTTCACTCGCATCATATAAAATGACGCCAGCAGGAACGCTTGCTGATGCACTTGATTTACCAGGATCCGTTGCAGCAGAAATTACCGCTGACGTTGTACCACCAGCTTCAACAGTAGACACTACCGATTTATTAGAGATACCATCAGCCGACTCAGAAACAAGGGCAAGTAATGCATTTACGCTCATCACGCCTTCTGCAGTCGTTAAATCAACAATAAAGCTTTTACCAATGTAATCATCAGCAGAAACATTGACTGTAACTTCGCTGATATTAGCATCATCTTTAACTGTAAACGCTAAGCTACCATCAGCCAAGTCAACAGATGTTAGTTCATTGCCATCAACATCAACTATATTTTCAGAAGCGACACCATTTTCAAAAAATGTAACTTTGGCAGCAATTGCGTCATTTGTCACTGAATCAACAACATTCGCATTAACAACAACAGATAGCTCCGTAGGCGCGTCAGGCGCGACAACAACAGGAGGCACTACAACCGGTGGAACAACATCTTTGTCATTATCATTACAACCAGATAAAACAAAAACAGAAGCGACAGACAAAGCAAGTAACGTTTTTTTATTAGTAAGCATGGGGGGTCCTTTTTATTCCTTTTCAATTAGCGTATCTTTAATAAAATTATCATTATTAAGAGACTGCTGCTAAATACAAATATTTTAAAATTAATGAAATAGCAATCTATTCATTTGCAATGGTTATATTAACAACTCTATTGCATGCTTAATATTACACATTATTACAAACAAACATAATTTAACAAATACAGCTAAAACTTTACATCATTAAGCCATAGTTACAACATATAATTTGTAATCAAAGCGAATATAGCCAAGTGAATCGCCCCGAGTTCATCGGAGACCAGTTTGTTTAAGTCAAGCCACTTTACCTGACTCGTTTAAATTGTCATAGTAGTTTGCTTCATATTGAGCTGGTGAAACATACCCAATTGAAGAGTATAA
>NZ_JABCJL010000091.1:0-687 GCF_012952265.1 Pseudoalteromonas sp. NEC-BIFX-2020_015 | reverse complement strand
GCTAATCCCACACTCCGCCAAAGGCGCAACACTCAATACGGGTGGTTAGTTAGACCTTGCCCGGCAGGGACTTGCACCCTGCAAGATGGATCAAGCTTAGCTTGACGCACCAATGCCTTGCCTAAATCGCTTTTAACTCCAACTGAAACTGCATTTTGAGGTGGCTTGGGTATATTACTGAGTGACGACTAATCACCACCTCCCCCGCCGCCATCTGTACCGCCATCTCCGCCTCCAAAACTCCCCGAAGAATTTAACGCTGAATTTGATGATTCGGCTAAAAGTGTGGCGAATGAAAAATCAGATACTCCGTTAAATAAAGTATCAGATACATCACTACGCATAGCAATATAATCGCAAGACTCGACAGCACTATCATAAATATTTTTAAATTCTGCTGGGGAACAATACATTGCATATGCATAGCAGTTATCGATCACATCCGTACTACTGTGATTACCAATTCTCTTTCGTTTGATAACACTATCTACCTGCGCTTGAGTATAATATTTTTTATATCCGTATTGTGCCTTCAAGACCAAAGGCAGGCTTCTAGGGCGTGTTGACCTTTGTGGATTGAAATTTGTTCAATCTAGGGGCGATTTAATCGCGGCGCGAGGTTTGTAACCTAGCGGGCTAAGTCAAAACCGAGCAACAAAGAGTCAATCGCCCCTAGGAAGAACCCTT
>NZ_JABCJL010000090.1:0-702 GCF_012952265.1 Pseudoalteromonas sp. NEC-BIFX-2020_015 | reverse complement strand
AGCTATAGTTTTGTTGCAATGAATGGCTTTAACCTTGATATTGCCAAGTCCTTAGGTGTGTCAGAAACATTTGCAAATATAATGACCAATGGGTTAAATACTGAAGGCTTAACTACGGGGGCTATGGTACTGGCGCAAAGTGAGTATCAGTCTCCTTTTGATGAAAATAAAGAAATTATCCATAATAACATTGTCTATTACCCTAGTATTACAACGTGGATATTATCAAACTGTGCGACCTGCCAAGACGTTATTGATGGATTGCAATATGATTATCTCGTGTTGAATAAAGGTGGGTCTAATTTAAAAGAGGCTGTACCGGATAGCGGAAGAAAGATTTTGGTTGTTAGTCCTTTCTCTAAAGTTCCAAATGCAATGAAATTTCACTTTCCTGTGCATGATGCCAAAGGGAATAGCATTGTTTTAGAATATACGCAGGGAAAATTAACGATTACAGATCTGAACCCTATTGGTGTGCTAACCAATGATCCTTTGATTGCTTGGCAGCAAGAAAATGTTCGTTATAACTACGTAAATGTAATGCCATTTAATTTTCAGAACGAAAGTGGTGAGCCAACGATGCCGAGTGTGGAAGCATATAAAAGTGCTGCATCTAACTTTCAATGTAACTCTTATGCGCAAGGAACTGGTTTTTCTGGTGTTCCAGGAAGTTCAACACCCGTTGATCGCTTTGTGAGAGCT